>NZ_RDNY01000005.1:0-219536 GCF_003687745.1 Acinetobacter sp. 2JN-4
CTCTTCAGTTTAAAATCAGTAGTACCTTTAAAGGGTACCAATCTTGGCTCATCAATTTTCTGACAAATATTTCTCAAATAAACTTCGAGTAATTTCTACCATCTAATCAATGAAAATAATTTCGATCAATTAACCAGTAAAAATCCACACAAGTTGTTCTTCTTCAATTCTTAATGATCTTCTCGATGATTCGTCACCATCAAGCTAGGTCGGCTATATTACTCTTAATCTCTTAAAAGTCAACAGGCAATTTAGATATTTTTAAAACTTATTCTTAAACACAAGATTTAAATCTTTCAATCCAAATCCTTGTTTCTCAACAAGTTTTTATCCGCATCACCGCCGATGGATGTGCATTCTACAGCATTTCTAATCACACACAACCCCTTTTTTTAATTTATTGTGACGAGTGTCTATTTCTTGCACAAATAAGGCTGAAAATGTGGAATTTGATCTAATATCTGCTCTGTTTTACTCTTTTCTTGCCAATGTAAAGGCCGACAATCAATATATTCGCAATAACCCGAACCTTCATAGGTCTCTTCTTTCCAACGTAATTGATAATTAAAACTTCCGACATAGCCTGCTGCCAATCCAAACTTATAATCACCTCGACTTTGTGCTTTAAGGTGAAAAGTAACTTGATCATTTTCCTGACATTGCCAAATAAACTCTCGTGCCAAATACATCTCCCGACCATTTGGCGTTTGAACTTTAGGATAAACTCGCGTTACATCAAAAATCACTTGATCATCGTAAAGTATAATTTGTTGTTGATCGTATTGAATTTCAATCCTTGAAAAAATGATGTTATTCCATTGATTTCTTAATTCAGAAAGTATGATTTGCAGATCTGAACGAATCTGAACAATTTGATACGTGAAAAAATGAAAGGCAATAAATGGCAAATAAACTGCTCTGGCATGTTTTAGAACACCCTGAGTTTGTATTTCATATTTTTGTTTTTTATAGGTGATTTCACCTTCACATTGGCATTTCGCATACCAATAGTCTGCAACGCCCCATTGCAATGCTGAATGATTTTCTATTTCAGAATGGGTATTTACTCTTAATTGGCAACTTAACTCGTCATCGACTCGCTTAAAATAATAATTTGTCGATTGAACTTGAATATCATCAATATCAAGAAATTGATAACGATCAATTTCAAATTGGCATTGTTCTTTAGCACTATAACTTTTGAGATGTCCAACTGTTGCAACACTACTACTCACCAATACAGTTGCAGTATCAATGGCCGTAGTCGTAATCGCACTTGCGTTATAGCAAATCGGAATACGAGGCTGTCCAATTAAACTAATGAAATTCAGGTAATGAAACGGCTCTGGTAAATTCGGCAGAATCAAAGCCTGATAAACGATTTTAAAAATACCTTTCGGTGGATAGAAAGTTAAAGCATCTGACTTATTGAGGTTCAGCTGCTTTAATTGATTGTTACTCATCAACATTGGCATACTGAACCTCCTGATTTTAAGTTGTTATTTTTGAGTCATTCTTTTTCGCAAATAAAGTCGTTACAAACCCTGAGAGTACATACAGGATACACACAATCAAGATACCTACTGGAATGTTGTACGTGATTGCGGCAAAAATCAAGACCACAGGTAACATCACGACAAAAGGTACACGCTTGCGATCCATTTGTTTAAATGAGTAATACTTGATATTTGAAATCATCAACAACCCAATCCCCACCATAACGACAGAGTTAACAACCTGAATCACAATATCTTTTAAATCAAAGATAAACGGATAATCTCGACCGACCCAAACCAAAGAAATCACAGTGACCGCAGCAAGTGGGCTAGCAATACCAATAAAGTACCGTTTATCCACCACGCCGATTTGCACATTGAAACGTGCCAAACGGAAGGCCGCGCATGCGGTATAGATAAAGCAACACGCTAAACCAATACGCCCCAAATCATGTAAGCTCCAGCTATACATCAAAATTGCAGGCGCAACCCCAAAAGCCAGTAAATCAGACAATGAGTCATATTGTTCACCGAAAGCACTCTGCGCACCAATCGCACGTGCTACTCGACCATCTAACCCATCAAGCAATGCAGCGAGGAAAATCGCATAGATCGCTTGATTAAAGTTTCCATTCATACTCGCAATGATTGAGTAAAAACCAGATAGAAGCGCCGCTGTTGTAATTAAGTTTGGCCATAGATAAATACCACGGCGTTTTACTTTTTGCCCTTCGTGCGTATGCTCTTCTTCTTCCACTTCAAATGTAATGCGATCAAAAGAACGTCCATCTTTATTTGAATCAGAATCAGGTTTAGGAGAATTTGTCATTATTTTCAATTCCTCGACAATATTTTGACGTTGGCGGGTTACTCACCCACCAACCAACGTACTGCAGCATGACCACCATTTTCACTCATACGCAAATGTGGAAATAACCATTGTAAAGCCTGATCTGCATCTTCTGAGAATTTCCATGGCGGATTAATCACCAGTAAACCACAACCATTTAATCCCACTGGCGTGTCATCAGGCCATACACAAATTTCGCAAACCAATTGACGACGAATCCCTGTTTTAAACATTTTCTTTTCAAAACGGTCAATCATGGCACGATCTTTAATTGGATACCAAACTGCGAATACACCTGTTGGCCACTTGCTGTGCGCGACTTGTAAAAGTTCAACCAATTGCGGAAAGTCTTTACGTTCTAATTCGTATGGCGGATCAATCATCACCAATCCACGCTTTTCTTTTGGGGGAATAACCCCAAATAAGCCTTCATAAGCATCACGCTCATGTAAGCCCATGCGTTTATCATGAATATTGTGACGTAACTCGGCAAATACATCGCGCTGCATTTCAAATACAGTCGCTTTATCAATATCTCGCATTGCCTGCAAAGCAAACCAAGGAGAACCAGGGTAGCTCCCCTTACCTTCTTGCTCACGTATCTTGCCAACCAATTTTAAAAACTCCTGAATGGACTCAGGTGCTTGGCGTTTTTCCATCTCACTTAATTGCATTAAACGATGAATTCCTGTGAGGAACTCACCTGATTTTTGTGATGGTGCAAGTGATAAATTATATTTACCCGCCCCACCATGGGTGTCGACATACCGATATGGTTTATCTTTAGCATTTAAACGAGTAAGCAGTTGAAGCAAAAGTACATGCTTCATAACATCGGCAAAGTTACCTGCATGGAAATGGTGACGGTAATTCATGTTGACAAATATTCCTCAATTCAAAGGATAGTTTATCATGAAAATAAAGGCTATTCTTTAGCGTTGATGTGATCATCTAAAATTGTACTGTAATCAAATGAATGTTAACTGGAGCTGTATGCAATTCACCTCGCTTCCTAAATCTTGGCATATTGATCAAATTTTAGATGATTTAAATACGTCTGGATTTGCTTTGGTGGACAATGTATACCCGCATGAATATGTGCGAGATCTGGTTCAAGAATGTAGTTCAAATTTGGAAGCGTTTCGGGCAGCTGGCATACAAAATGGTGTAGTCAGCCATATTCGAAGTGATCACATTTTGTGGATTGATGATCAACTCCCGATCGCTCAACAGCATATCAACACCTTAGAAAACCTAGCGCAGGCATTCAATCAAGCATTTTATTTGGGGATTAAAGAAGTCGAAGCTCATTTTGCTTGTTATAACGCAGGTGAGTTTTACGCACTGCATCGCGACAATCCCCAACAAAAGAATGATCGTATGATTTCAACGGTTTTTTATTTACACGAAAGCTGGCAAGAAGATTGGGGGGGGCAGTTACGACTCCAAGATAAAAATGATCAATGGCACATCATCCCACCTGTATCAAACCGTCTTGTCATCTTCCAAAGTGATTTATTACATGAAGTGTTGCTGTCAAAGCAACAGCGCTTATCCATTACAGCGTGGCTACGGAGTAGTAATTCAATTTGGAATGGATAACCGCATAAATATGCAGACAAAGTAAGGTTGCGAAGTTTATGGAACATCAACCTTTAAATTGTGAAAAATAGCCCTATATATCTAGGCATAACTGATGATTTTGGATCAATGAATGACGAATGAAACCAAAGATGTAATTGCTCGAATTGGTGAAACAGATCAACTCTATTTATCGAGTGACACCCCAGAGCTGGCTTTAGAGCGTGCCGACTTGCGCTTGCAATTGGTCATGCTGAGCCATATTCGTCAGGAACAACTCCATTTTTTACAAGAAGCTATCGTCCTGCTTGAACAGGCACGTATTGCAAACGATGAAATGCCCCTGAGCTTGTATTTGAATTTGTCTTTATATTTAGCCAAAGCATATATGATGTATTTTGAACTGACCAAAGAGCAGCGCTTTGCTTTAATTACCCAGCAAATTTTAAAACCTTTAGCACATAACCACCATGTGGATATTTATTTCTTTTTGGCTTATGCCTCAACCGCTAAAAAAGAAAATGCTTTAACTCAACACTGGTTGAAGAAGTATGTGTCATGCATTGACCATGATTTAGCGTTATTACAAGAACATTCAGCGTTTAAGTTAGTCCGACAGGAAGACTGGTTTAAAACTCTCATACGAAATAAAGCTCACTAATCATGTGAGCTTTATTTTTTGTTTTTCTAATGTGTACTATCAAGGTGTAATTGCTGATTCAGTTCATCAATGACAATCGCCCATTCATCATCTTTATCGATATGACTTTTTAAGAAGTCCCTTTGTCCTGCACTCCAAAACTCAGCTTCATGCAATTTTTGCCCAGCGCTCAGTTGATGTGTCTGAACAAAACTTTCAATTGCGGCATCATCAGCACCAAGTCCTAACTGTTCAAACAATAATTCTAATGTCGGTTGTTGCTCAAACATTTTTCTTCTCCTTTAATCCTCTCCATCCAATTTAACAACAAACGGGAGGGCGTGGCAGAAAAGACTTTTATTTTCTTGTTGCTTTTTGTTTTTATCATTTTGAATGCATAAAAAAACGCCCTCAAATGAAGGCGTTCTCAAACTTATCTAAAAATAGATAAATTATTTTAACATGTCAGCAATTGCTGCACGCTCATCTTCAAGTTCTTGAAGTGTGATGTTCATACGCTCACGGCTGAATTCATCAATTTCAAGACCTTCAACACGTGTGTATTCGCCATTTTCACAAGTTACTGGCACACCGTACATTACACCTTCTGGAATACCATAAGAACCGTCAGATGGGATACCCATAGTTACCCATTTGCCGTTTGTACCCAACGCCCAGTCACGCATATGATCGATTGCAGCATTAGCAGCTGAAGCAGCTGAAGACAAACCACGTGCTTCGATGATCGCAGCACCACGTTTACCAACTGTTGGAAGGAATGTATCTTTATTCCATTCTGCATCGTTGATTTTGTCTTTTAAGCCTTCGCCATTTGCAGTTGCAAAACGGTAGTCAGCATACATCGTTGGAGAGTGGTTACCCCAAACTGTTAATTTTTCAATATCAGAAACTGCAACGCCAGCTTTTTGAGCAATTTGAGTCAACGCACGGTTGTGGTCAAGACGTAACATTGCGGTAAAGTTTTTCGCTGGAAGATCTGGAGCAGATTTCATTGCGATATAAGCATTGGTGTTTGCAGGGTTACCCACAACCAATACTTTAACATCACGGCTAGCAACTTCGTTTAGTGCTTGACCTTGACCAATGAAGATTTCACCGTTGACTTTTAACAAGTCAGCACGCTCCATACCTGGACCACGTGGACGAGAACCAACTAACAAAGCATAGTCTGCATCTTTAAATGCAACTTTAGGATCATCAGTCCCGATCATGCCTGCCAATAATGGGAAAGCACAGTCATCAAGTTCCATCATCACGCCTTTAAGCGCTTGTTGAGCTTTCTCAAAAGGAACTTCAAGCAATTGTAAAATTACAGGTTGATCTTTACCTAGCATTTCGCCGCTTGCGATACGGAATAATAAGCTATAACCAATTTGACCTGCAGCGCCTGTAACGGCAACACGAACGGGTTGCTTCATGTGATATTCTCCAATGAGGTGCGTTAGCACGATTGAGTTCAGTTGTGACTCAATCGAATTATCATAAACGGCAAAGATTGTACTCTAAAGCAGCATCTTATGCATGTAAAAGAGAATGATTTCAACAAAAGTCTGATAGAAAATACAAATCAAGCGAGTAAAAAAGTTAATAACTGCCTTTAATTATAAATTCGTTTGGGCAACCCGTCACAACATGACTTGCACATTGCTTATACCGTCCATTTTTTTGATAACACACTCGAATCTCGGTCAAAATTGAATCTGATCGCGAAGACTGGCAACTAAAACGAATACCATTTGCAGGTAATGTCGGGTTTAACTTGGTAAATTGCTGTCGAAGACTTTCTTTTTGCACGGTAATGGTATTTTGACTGGTCAAATCAGCTGGAACTTTTAAACGCTCAGCAAAGTTAATAATCGTTCTGAAATACTGACTGGCATTCATCGGTACACAGCCCCCCACACTTTGCCAAAGTTGTACGCGCTCATTTTCATTAGGCATTACGCGAGCGACAACCGTTGCCTGTAAAGGTGAAAGCTTAGCGGAGGACTTGGTTTCACAGTTACGGTTTACAGGAACTTCCGGAAGTAGACTTGAAATTGTAAGCGAATATCCTTCCAGACATTTTCGTTGTTTTTGTTTTGATGAATCTAAGGCACAAACAGCAGGCGTCATCTGCACATGCAAGATATAACCCACAATATTCGAGCGATCTGCTGCATATAATGGCGTACCAAATGACAAGATGATGCAACAGAGCAATGCCTGCCCCAATCTTGTCAACCGCCTTTCAAATACATCTATTGATTTCATCAAATGCCAAAACTTCATGATTTCAAATTAAACATCCGCTTGTGTTTTAAGGGGTATTTCGTACAGGAATCACTCCCATCCTTTTTTCTAAGGACTGCGCCCCTTGTCCTAACACCACCCCATAATGTGTTGCATTGGTCATGACATGTTTAACGTAGTCACGTGTTTCTATTAGTGGAATACTTTCTGTGTATTGATCAGCAGCAATGGTTTGACCATCGGGCTGCCAACGCCGCGCGCGATTTGGTCCTGCGTTATAACCTGCTGTTGCAAGCACTGCATTACCGCTTAGTTGCCCCTGAATCATGGAAAGATAATAAGTACCATAACGAATATTGGTATTCATTTCACTTAATGCTGCAGGGTTATAGGTTTCACCCATTTGACGCGCAATTAACTTGGCGGTATTCGGCATGATTTGCATTAACCCACCCGCACCCACATGAGAGCGTGCGGAAGTAACAAAACGACTTTCTTGACGCATCAGACCATAGGCCCAAGCAGGATCAATGCCTGCATTGTGACTATGACTTGTCACATTGCTACGATGCGGAGTTGTATAACGATAAATGTCATTATGCTTGGACGTAGTTCGATCCGCAGCATAAATCGCTCGATCATACCAACCCATATCATGTGCTCGTTTCGCAGCTGCCAATAAAAGGCCATCATCGTCCTGCAAATAAGCCTGTCGAACAGCCCAATTCCATTCTCTATTGGTATACGTCGCAGGTGCATTTACATCTCTTAATGTAAATGCACGTTTGAAATGAATATTCTGATTGAGTCGTTGAATATCTTGCGAACTTGGCTGCTCATCGTATGGTTTATGATTATAACGTTCACCTAAACGATCTTTGGCGAGCAAATTATGATAGTCATCGCCGGCTTGAGCCAGTCTACGATAAATCTGCTGGGCTGCTTGTTTAGATGCTGCATCTGAACGCTGCTCAGACGCTCGTGCCAACCAATACTGCCAACGATCTTCTTGTTTCTGTGTCACCGACATCGCATCGATTGCACGAATCAGACTTTCCCATGAACCGAACCGAATCGACTGACGCGCATAAATTTCCGCTTCTTCAGGACTAAATGGATAACCATAACTTTGATCGAAAGCATTCAATACGCCACGATTAAAACCATTTTTCATGACCGTGGTGCCACCCACATAACCTACTGTACGATACAAATACTGTTGCACAGCTTGTGGTGTGTCCTGAACTGCACGTGGCAGATTGGCCAATGCATTAGTTAAATCATTATCTGCAATCCGCCCTATCGCATAAATGAGATAAGCATAATCCGCATCATTGCTTTTGGTCGCGCTCCACAAATACTCTAAAGGATTGGCTTGGATCTGATTTAATTGGGCTAAGGATAAGTTCAACCCTAGTGCTTGTGCAGTTGCAATAGCTTGTCCAGACTGCCCTGCGCGTAACTGCCCCCACAATCGATGTTGACGATCTTGTGCAGTCATTAATGGACTAGAAAGCATCATTCGACCTAAACCATTACATGATTCAGGCTGTGAGTTTGTAGTCAACCAAATATCTTTGTATTCAGCATAAACCAAACTATCTCCAGTTCTCGCTCTGACTTGCGCGAGCGCACAGCTTTCTGCTTGGTCTGGATTGGTCACATAGCTTAATACAGGTTTAGCATCAGCAAAACTGCCCATTTTTACTTTTTCTTCGACATAATCCGCTGCTAATTTTTCTGCCATCGCAGATTGCGGATAGCGTTGGGCAAAACTAATAATCGCAGATGAAGGCTGAAAACCAAGATTGTTATTTAATTTCCAATATTCTGGGTAATAACCTAATACATCATTTTGCATTTGCTCTTGAAACTGATCGAGCAAAGCAGTATTACTGGCGTTGGCAGCACGTAAAGCATCATTAAATTGTGCATCTAAAGCATAGACTGATGAACACGCTAGCAAGCCACCCATTGCGATAAAACGGCGGAAATTGTTCTTTTTATTCACTTTATTACGTTCCATCGCTATTAAATCACCTTGCTTTTTCATCGTCATCAATCAACATGCCCAATTCACCCAACTGTGATAGTGTAATAAGTCTGGCTTTCCACTATTGTTGTGTTATGTAACTTACTGATTCATATTCATTAACACTTATACAATTTTCATCATAAACTGTCTTTTTTTGTCAGTTTTTTATTCTCTGCGTTCACGCAAAAATACTGCTATAATCCGCGGTTTGTTCAAATCCACCTTGTTCGGGAGCCTGCATGACGGTTCAAACATTCATTCCAAGTGCTTTAAAAGCTGCCTCAGAAAACACTGTTACCCAGCCAATGCACACCACTGATGTTTCGATTAAAAAACTCTATATCGAAACGCAAGGGTGTCAGATGAATGAGTATGACAGTCATCGCATGGCAGATTTACTCGGTGATTCGCATGGTTATGTGCTGACCACCGATCCCAAAGAAGCCGACATTTTACTGATGAACACTTGTTCTATTCGTGAAAAAGCCCAAGAAAAGGTTTTTAGCGGATTGGGGCGCTGGCGCAAACTTAAAGAACAAAATCCAGATTTGGTGATTGGCGTAGGCGGTTGTGTTGCCTCACAAGAAGGCGACAACATTCAGAAACGCGCGCCTTATGTCGATATGGTCTTTGGCCCACAGACCCTACACCGTTTACCGCAAATGCTAGATCAGCATCAAGCTCAAATCGAAAAACCGAAGAAAGAAAAAATTAAACTTGTTGATATTTCTTTCCCTGATATTGAAAAGTTCGACTTTCTACCAGAACCACGCGTGGAAGGCTTTAAAGCTTTCGTGTCGATCATGGAAGGTTGTTCTAAATACTGTTCATTCTGTGTCGTTCCCTATACTCGTGGTGAAGAAGTTTCTCGCCCACTGGATGATGTCTTGGCGGAAATTGCAGGACTCGCAGAAAAAGGTGTACGTGAGATCAGCTTACTTGGTCAAAACGTCAATGGTTATCGTGGTGAAACCTTTGAGGGTAGTATCTGTACTTTCCCAGAGTTACTACGCTTAGTTGCAGAAATCCCTGGAATTGGACGTTTGCGTTATACCACCTCTCACCCACTTGAATTTTCTGATGAACTGATCCAATGCTACCGTGACTTACCACAAATGGTGTCGCATTTGCATTTACCCGTACAAAGCGGTTCAAACGATGTACTCCAAGCAATGAAACGTAATCACACCATTGATGTGTATATTGATAAAATCGCCAAACTCCGTAAAGTCCGTCCAGATATGCACTTATCCAGTGACTTTATTATTGGTTTCCCGGGTGAAACTGATGCGCACTTTGCTGAAACATTACAGTTTATTAAAGACTTAGATTTTGACCATTCTTATAGTTTTGTGTATTCAAAACGTCCGGGCACACCTGCTTCTGACCTCGCTGATGACACACCAGATCAAGTGAAAAAAGATCGTTTAGCACAAGTACAGCAAGTGATTAAAAAATCGAGCATAGATAAAACTGATGCCATGCTTGGTAAGATCGAACGTGTGCTGATTGAAAAAGTATCTGATAAGGACCCGAATGTATTGATGGGTACTGCTGATAACACTCGTTTGGTTGCCTTTATCGGTGATGCTACTTGGGTTGGACGTTTCGCAGAGATTGAGATTACTGAAATTAAAACTTTAAATTTAGTTTATGGTGAACTCTTGAATCTTGAACCTGACGTGGCGTAATGTAGAGGTATTCTCATAAGTCAATAAGAGGGTTTCTCTTGACTGCAGCGATTCGACGTACAGTAACGTTCCCTGAGATTTCAATGGAACGCTTGAAAAGCATGCTCGGTGCGTATAACGGGCATTTAAAACAAATCGAACAACGTTTAGATGTCAAAATTACTCACCGAGGCGATGCCTTCTACCTCGACGGTGAGATTGAAACGGTCGAACGAGCCGAAGCATTATTGCAACGGCTCTATGCGGAGTCTGAAACATCACAACAAGTCAGTGCTGACTTACTCCATCTTATGATCCAATCCTCCCAAACCGACCGAGACTTCGAATTGGTCGGTGAAGGAGTAGATCAAGAGGAAACCCCCTTAGATGTCTATTTTCAGACTCGTAAAGGCCGAATTAATCCTCGCGGCACAAACCAAAAACGCTATGTGCAACGTATTCTACAAAGTGATATTTCATTCGGTATCGGCCCAGCAGGTACAGGTAAAACCTACCTAGCAGTTGCTGCTGCTGTTGATATGCTAGAACGTAATGAAATCCAACGCATCTTGTTGGTTCGCCCTGCCGTTGAGGCTGGTGAGAAACTTGGTTTTTTACCTGGTGATTTAACCCAAAAAATTGATCCATATTTACGTCCACTTTATGACGCCTTATATGAAATGCTTGGCTTCGAGAAAGTTGCCAAACTGATCGAGCGTCAAGTGATTGAGGTTGCCCCACTTGCTTATATGCGTGGTCGTACCTTAAATCACTCTTTTGTGATTTTAGATGAAGCGCAAAACACCACGCCTGAACAAATGAAGATGTTCCTCACTCGTTTAGGCTTTGGTTCTCGCGCTGTAATTACTGGTGATGTCACGCAAGTCGATTTGCCGCGTGGTCAGCAATCTGGTTTAGCACAAGCTTTGCGTGTCCTAGAAAATGTACATGAAATCCATATCACACGTTTCCACTCTCGTGATGTGGTCCGTCATCAATTGGTACAGAAGATTGTTGAAGCTTACGAAGGTTGGGATAGCGAACAGCAACGATTGTCCGCTGAAGCACGTGCCGAACGTAAGGCCAAACAAGAAGCACTGATTGCAGAGAATGACTCCGCAGCAGATGCGCAACACATTTAAGAAAAACCTCACCCCTGCTTTATAACAGTGGGGGTGAGGACGATTAATTAAGGATCTATTTTGAAAATCAATTTAAGTCTTCAACAAGACTTTCAAACGGCTGAACTACCACTAAAACGTGGTCAAATCAAAAAACAGCTCGAAACAGCATTACGCCATGTCGGTTTCGAGGTTGACTGTGAAATAGGCATTGCTTGTGTTGATATTGCTGAAAGCCATGAGCTGAATTTGCAATATCGTGAAAAAGACAAACCAACCAATGTACTGTCCTTTCCCAGTGATATCCCAGAAGAAATGCTTAACCTACTGGATGCTGAGCCTCTAGGCGATTTGGTCATTTGTATTCCAGTGGTTTTACAAGAAGCCACTGAGCAACAAAAAACACCGAATCAACATTTCACTCACCTACTGGTTCATGGTGTTTTGCACTTATTGGGCTACGATCACGAAACCAATGAAACAGATGCTGAAGAAATGGAAGCTTTGGAAATCGCGATTCTTAAAAAGCTCGGGGTTACGAATCCATACCAAGCCGATGAGATATGAGTAAAGCACCCATGTATATCGTCATTTTTAAAGCCAAAATTAAACGACTTGATGCAACTTATTCAGAAATGGCGCAAAAGCTAAGAAATAAAGCTTTAACGGAATTTAACTGTCTAAAGTTTGAAGCATGTAGTGAAAATGGCTTTGAAATTGCGCTGTCATACTGGAATTGCTTGGAAGATATAAAGCTCTGGCAACAAGATGCAGAACATCAAGTTGCTCAGCATCTAGGTAAAGAAAAATGGTATCAAAGTTTTAGTGTTGAGATCTGCAAAGTTGAACGTGCTTACTCTAGTCAAAATAGATTGTGAATAACCATCAAGTTATCCACATGCTCAATAAAAAACGGCTGAATTCAGCCGTTTTTTATTTATTAAACTTTTAGAATTGATAACGGAAAGTCAATGTTGCATTTCGTGGTGCGCCATAATTCATACGATTTTCACCAATTCCATCAAAATATTCTTTATCCAATAAATTATCCAAGTTCAGTTGCACACTGATATTTTGATCAACTTTATAACCTAACATCGCACTCAGCAAAAAAACCTCATCTTGCTCAATTAAAGTTGCTCCAGTCCCTGTATAGGTTTTACCACGATAATTTACCCCGACACCCGTATTCCACTGATCACGTTTGTATTTAACGAATAAATTAGATGTTGTGCGGGCGCTTGTCGTAGCGACTTTCTGATCTTTACCATCTTTTGCTTCAAAGTTCGCGATGCCAAAGTTGATTGCCCAATTGTCATTGATCTCCCCATCAGCTTCAAGCTCAACCCCTTTACTTACAACGCCATCAACCCCACGATAGGCTTGCTCAGAAGTATTTATACCTTGCGCATTCTTAACGAACTTACCTGAAATTGCTTCAGCGAAATTGGTTTGTTCAATTCTAAAGATAGATAGAGCTGTATTTAAATGACCACCAAACCATTCACTTTTGATTCCTGTTTCATAATTCCGTCCAATGATTGGGTCTAAATAGTTCCCATTTTCTTCGCGACGATTTTGAGGCGTGAAAATATCGGTATAACTTGCATAAAGAGAATGATCTTGAGCGAAGTCATAAATGACACCAAAATATGGCGTGATTTGATCATTAAATTGTCGATTACCTTTATGATCTTCCGATTTATATTCCCAGTTCGTCAATCTTGCCCCTGCCACAATCTTTAATGGATCAAGAACTTGGAATTTACCTGCAATGTAATATCCTGTTTGCGTGGTTTCATTTCCAGCCAATTTCTTGGGGTTAGTAATAGGCGTTAACAATTGAGTATTCATATTAGAAAAATCTAAATGTTCCCATTGATCAATATCCAAATCATTGGTTCCTTCATCTTTTCCCTGAATCGTTCCATAACGGCTATAAACCAATTCATTTTTATTCCATGAACCGCCCAATATAATTTCTTGCTTACGATTGGCAATGGTGAAAGGTGCTGATATATACATATCTACGTTATTTTCTTCATTCCTCTTATCTGAAGAATATACAGACACAGCCCCTAAGCTTTTATTTGTTTCTTTATTGACTTTACCTGCGACATAGAGCAGAGCTGATTGGTTATCGTTTTGCTGGTATGAATAAGCAATATTTAAAGCAACATCATTAAAAAGGTTCTGTTTCAAGTTAGCAAAAACCGCTTTCGTATCAACGTTCCAATAAGTCCAATCCGAACTTACAGTCAAAGAGCGATCAAATTTGGTTCTTGTTCCATCATTATAAAAAGCTGGCAATCCTCCCCAACGGATTCCATCGCGCTTTAATTCCTGATAGGTTGCAGCCAATGATAAATTTGTTTTATCAGTCATATCGTAATCAATTACGCCATAAACAATATTTCGCTCTCTTGAAAAGTTGTCCATAAAGGAATCTTCATCTGAATGTTTCACATAAATGCGACCACGTAATGAACCATCTGCATTTAATGAATTCGAAAGATCCGCCGAACTCGTATAATTATTCCATGATCCAACAGCTGCATTAACATTGCCTGTAAACTCCGTGGCATTCGCTCGTTTACGCACCATATTTACCCCCATTGAAGGGTTGCCTGCGCCAGAGTTAAGACCATTTGCTCCTTTCACCACCTCAACACGATCATAAATTCCCAAATCTAAATCACCTTCTGCAAGTGATGATGTACTTGGCATCCCATCGATTAAGTGATAATCCAATTGAAAACCTCGAGCAAAATAACTTTGACGTTCATCTGTTCGAGAAACTGTTACTCCTGTGACATTACTCATTAACTCTTGAAACGACTCAATATTTCGATCATCTAAATACTCCCGAGTATATATCTTCACTGCTTGTGGCGTTTCTCGTAAAGACATATTCAGTTTAGTCGCTGTATTGGAACTTTTTGCTGTATAACTTCCCGTGCCTTCAGTGGTCGCATCATTATTTTCTTTAGCTTTTACTGTAATCGTTGGCAATTGTGTACTTTCAATATTTGACTCAGCAGAAGCCAATGATGGTAAAAATATCGCGGCCATCGCCAGTACAAGTGGATGGGCTTTAAATAAGTTCAACTCAGAAACATGTTGCATGCAAAAATATCCTTATCACAAAATCTAGAGCATTTGGGAACATACACCTCTCTCCCCCGAAACTTTAAAGAAGGATGTATGGATGCTCTAAAGGAGAATTAAAAAATAACAAAGCAAATGATAATCGTTTTTATTATCAATTCAAGAATTATAATGAAGAATTGCTGTATAGCTGTTAAGTTTGGGTTAAAAAAAGAGAATATTTTAAAGCTAACCTATTTATTTTAATTCATATTTTCCCACACCGACTTAAAAGTACATTCAGTTGAATCAATGTACTTCAAACTCAGCATCTACTGGATCAAAACGCCATGTTCGGATAATCCGTAGCTCAGAAATATCTTTCATATTGCTGTCAAAAGCTCCAAATGGTGCACCACGGCGAACAGAAGCACGAGCTGCTTCATCCAAAATCGGATGTCCTGAGCTCTCAATTAAACGAATGGCTCGGATACCGCCTTGCGCATTTAAAATCACCATTAAACGGACTTCACCTGCTAAGCGTTGCTGTTTTGCCGCATCGGGATAATAGCGATTGCCGTACAATTCTACCTTTTGACGGAACTTATCCAAATAAGCCGCTGATGCATCTTGTTTGGCCTGAATACCATCAACGGTTTTAATACGTTGTTTACGGCTGAAATTTTGTTGTCGTTGTAAATATTGCGCTTCTAAGCTTGCCACCATCGCCGCTTTTGCTTGGAACTGACTTTGCAATTCTTCTAAAGCTTTTTTACGCTCACTTTGCTCTGCTTGTTTTTGCCAACTGAGCACTGTCATAAGCACTTTTTCTTCAAATTTTAGCTCTCGCTTCTGTTGAATCGTCTCTAAACTTTCAAGCTCAGCCTCCCCTGCCGTCGCATCGGCTTGCATTGGCGATGGCATATCACTCGACATACGGTGTGCTTTGTGAAAATCACCTGAACCGGTTTGATCAGCTTGCGCTAAAAAATCTGCATCTTTGACTTTTTCTTGACTTAAGCGAACCGAAACCGCGATTTCTTTGGTCGAAGTATCCGATGGAGATGGCATCGCAAACTGAGTCACCAGTACACCACCATGTAACAGCATCGCTAAAGCAACAGCCCCAACGAAAATTGGATCTTGCCACCAATGATGAGACAACTCAGTACGAAAATTTATTTTATTCCACATGGTATTTAAGCGACAAAAAGTCGCATCCCCAACGGCACTCACCGTATAAAAACCAAACCAATATTCAAAAGTTAAGAAAAATGTGATCCACTTATGGTTGCAGTGTTTCCATACCTTCATTTTATGAAAATGTAGCAATTAATTTTGCTACACTGCAAGCTACAAATTTAATTTTATTTTTTAGTTAATAAAAGATGGCGAATAAACCATTCACTTTCTGGAACAACTTTTATGCAAACGCTACTCTCATCCGTCGTTAAACGTCTACGTAAAGTTTACCAAAAAGCCGAAGAATTCATTGAAGAAGAAAGAGAATTTCCACTCTCACAAGTATTTGTAAATGCAACAATGGAACGTTATGTCACAGACAATGTAGAAATCATGCAAGACCTACATGCAGACCTATATGATGGCTGGCTACGTTTATACACCACATTGGATGTCAAAGGTTTAAAAACTACCCTTTCTGTAGACTTAAAACTCATACAGATGGAAATGAACCAAAATGTGCAATTGATGGTATTTGAGCAAATTAGTAATACCCAAGTCATCGAAGCAAAGTTTAAAAATATTTTCCAAAAATGGGGTTTTTATGTTGCCATTTGGTATTACCAAAAATTCAAAGAAGAAGATCCTCTAGGCAAAATTTTAGCGCATTTTGAAATCGTGACCGTCAAAGATGATTTACTTTATCTTGATTTAAATCGCTGGTTTGGTAAAAAACCAAGCATTATCGAAACACTCAGTAAAGTTCACGTCAATCGTGCTCGGGTTCGTCCCGCTGAACTGATTGTGTGGGGCAATGTCAATCTTGCTGCAATGTTATATCCATCGGATGATGATCGCTTTGATGATGAGTATATAGAAGACACGACAATTACCCCAATCCAGCAAAAAAACCTGAAGAAGAAATAAGACTCAATCGAAATCAGGCAAATAACGCAGTCGTTCTTGCCATTGGTAACACATATATCGCTATGATTTATACGAAAATTAACAAGTGCTGAGCAAAAAACCTGATTTTTTCTTCACAATCTACAGGCATAATAATTATAAATCCTCCTGATAAGCGAGTGATGCATCAGGTATTCACTCAAAGGACATCGTAATATGACAAAGAAATTATCGAAAGTTCTTCGTATCACTACTGCAAGCTCAGCTGCAATCTTATGTGCAAGCTTATCGAGTCATGCATTGGCGATGACGCCCTTCCAAGCGAGCTATCAATTTAGCTACAACAATAAGAACTTAGGTTCAGCAACTCGTACCTTGTCTCAGCAAGGCAATAACTGGAAGTACCAATTTACAGCGAAAGCGGGTGGTATTGCGTCAGCGTCTGAAACCAGTCAGTTTGGTTTTGTAGACAATAAAATTATTTCTCAGAAATTTAGTCGCAGCAGCAAAATTTTAATCCACAATAATACAATGAGTATTAACTTCAACCCCAACAGCAAAGTCATCAATACCAAAAAAGATGATAAATCTCGCTCATTTGCATGGCAAGCAGGCGCATTAGATGAACTCAATGCTGAACTGCAAATCCGTGAAGATTTGAAAAATAATACACTTAGAACCAAATACCAAATTGCCGATGCAAAAGCATTGGATGATCGTCGCTTTGTGAAACAAGGAACTGAAACAATCAAGACCAATTACGGTACTTTTAATACGATAAAAGTCGTAATGCAACACGACAAGCCTGAACGTAATACCGTATTTTGGCTAGCGCCAAAACTTGATTACCTACCAGTGAAAATGGCCCACAATGATGGAAAATCCTCATATGGACTCTTGTTAACTGGTTATTCAGGTAAAACCAATTAATCGCTAAGTTACCTGCAGCCAAATGTCAGACATCCCAAACTTATGTGAAATATCACCAAACTCTGTAATTTTGGCTTGCAATTTTTTCGATGCTTTCTAAAATATGCCTTTGCTTGAAAAAGCATCCGTTTTAGAGGATTCTCCCGTGTACGCTTTAGAACAGAAAATCTTAAATGAAGGTATCGTTCTATCTGATCAAGTCTTAAAAGTTGATGCTTTCTTAAATCACCAAATCGACCCTGTACTTATGCAGTTGATTGGTAAAGAGTTTGCCGCTCGCTTTAAAGACGCAGGTATTACCAAAATTATTACCATCGAAGCATCAGGGATTGCACCTGCGATCATGGCAGGTCTAGAACTTGGTGTACCAGTGATTTTCGCTCGTAAATACCAGTCATTAACGCTGAAAGATGATCTTTACCGTTCTAAAGTGTATTCATTTACCAAACAGACTGAAAGTACCATTGCGATTTCAAACAAGCACATTAACTCAAGTGATAAAGCACTGGTAATTGATGACTTCTTAGCAAATGGTCAAGCAGCTTTGGGCTTAATTGATTTAATTCATCAAGCCAATGCTGAAGTAGTTGGTGTTGGTATCGTGATTGAAAAATCATTCCAAGTCGGACGTGAATTATTGCTTGAAAAAGGCTATCGCGTTGAATCTTTGGCTCGAGTTAAATCATTAGTCGATGGCAAAGTAACTTTTGTGACCGAATAAGATTCAATATCTAGAAAAAGCGGATGATCACTCATCCGCTTTTTTATTTAGCAACAGTCCCAGTTATAGAGGACTTTAGAAAAATCTCTTTTCTTTAAATCTTCTGGGTGAATAAAGAAATTACCGACACCAGAATCCCCCCACATAATATCGTTTTCGGCATCATCCGTATCCAATTGAAATAGCAAAATATAGTCTTGAATATTTTCCTTATAGCCACGTGGATCGCTTTGCGTAAAAAATGGATAGCCACCTAATCGATGCCCTGTTGAAGCAAAGGTTTCACTGTATGACTCATAAACTTCATCTTCATCAATTCCAATATTAAACCCATCATCTTGAGCACTGATTGGCTGGGATGTTAAAGTGAATTCAATCGAATACTGTCCAGTAAAAGGCAAATAAGCATCTTCATCAAATTCAAGCTCGGAAAAATCCTGTTTTAAGTGTGTTGCATCTTCAATAATCTGATCAAAATATAAAACTTTAAAGCCTGATTGCTGCTGTTGGTCATCAAAATTCATCCCATATAAATCATCGGCAGCGATATAAAACTGCAAAATCCCCTTGTCTGGGAAATTAGGTAAATTTGGAATTTCAGCAAAATTGAACTGCGCCAATAAAACTAATGGATTGCCATCCGAATCGACAGGATAAGTGACGTCTAGCGGTAAATAAGGCTGCCCACCAATCTTACTTTGCCATAAAATTAAATCATCACTTGGTGTTAGCTGCATGGTGACAGTCGGCAGCATAGTTGCTGAAATTTTTTCTAAGTATGGATGCAAAGTACTCGGTAAATTCTCAGGTTGAAGTTTCATTTTGTTGATTATCCATGTCGCTATTTATAGAACTTAATATAAAACAAGCAGCTAAATTAAAATAGAGAACAAAGCTTGTACTGCGACAGTTAGTGACGCTCAATTGCCCCATTATTTATCACATAAATTCTGATAAGATTAGCCCGAGCAAAATCTGCGATAGGAATGACGATGCGCACATACTTAGACCTTTTACAACATATTCTCGACAATGGCGGCGACAAAGGAGACCGCACAGGAACTGGGACACGTTCAGTATTTGGTCATCAAATGCGCTTTGACCTCTCCAAAGGTTTTCCCTTATTAACCACCAAGAAAGTCCACTTTCGTTCGATTGTGATTGAACTACTTTGGTTCCTGAAGGGTGATACCAATGTGCAATATCTAAAAGACCACAAAGTCTCAATTTGGGATGAATGGGCAACCGCAGAACAAACTGCTCGTTTTGGTCGCCCTGAAGGCGAACTCGGTCCTGTTTATGGACACCAATGGCGCAACTTTGGCGCGACTCAAAATGACGACGGTAGCTATCAGCAAAATGGTTTTGACCAAATCAAATGGCTGGTAAATGAAATCAAAACCAATCCAAATTCACGTCGTCTAATCGTATCTGGTTGGAATCCAAACGAGGCTGGGAAAGTTGCACTCCCGCCTTGTCATACCCTGTTTCAATTTTTTGTACAAGATAACAAACTGTCATGTCAACTCTATCAACGTAGTGCCGATGTCTTCTTAGGTGTACCATTTAATATTGCCAGCTATGCCCTACTCACTCATATGATCGCGCAGGTCTGTGGCTTAGAGGTTGGTGATTTTGTCTGGACAGGTGGTGATACTCATCTATATGCCAATCACTTTGAACAAGCACAATTACAGCTTTCTCGTGAGCCATTAGCTTTATGTCAATTAAAACTCAATCCAGAGATCAACGATATTTTCGACTTTAAATTTGAGGATATTGAACTTGTAGGCTATGAATCACATCCTGCAATTAAAGCACCTGTCGCAGTTTAATTATTTTAGAGAGATTACCAGATGGCATGGCAAGGAACTGAAGTTGTACACGTTGTGGCAATGGACCAAAAAAACTGTATAGGTAAAGGCAATGCACTACCGTGGCATATTTCTGCCGATCTTAAACATTTTAAAGCCATCACCCAAGGCGGCGTAGTGATCATGGGTCGTAAGACCCTTGAATCCATGGGACGAGCGCTGCCAAATCGCGTGAACTGGGTGATTACACGTGACCCATCTTGGCAGTTTGATGGGGTTAAGGTTGCGCATAGTATCGAAGATGCATTAAATGCTGCACTTACAGACGTACAACACTCTGAAAAAGCATCCTTATTTATTATTGGGGGTGGAGAGATTTTTAACCAAACACTTGCGATTGCCGATCGTCTGGAACTCACTCATGTGGATTTAGATGTACAAGGCGATGCTCATTATCCAAAAATCTCTGAGGACTTCCATAAAGTAAACTCAGAACAACATACTGATGAAAAATCAAATGTAGCATTTGAGTTTGCAACTTATCAAAAATAAAAAATGGATCGCGAATTGTTATGCATGACATTGGATCACGTGAGTTTTTCATTGCGCTAGGGATAGGACTCTTACACAGTACTTTTACCCTATTCGTGATCCTTTCAAGTGCATGGTTGTGTCTTGCTTTATGGATTCAACAACCCCTTGGCAGTGTTTTTAGTCGTCTGATCATACTGCTTTGGGTCTTATTTGCACTCAGCTTAATTGGCTTTTATATCAGTGGTCATATTTTTAGTCGGCGCACTGACATTATTCTTTATTGTTGTGCATTTGCTTGTTCACTGCTTTGGTATTTCTCATTAGATGCAAGACAAGATCGTGAATGGGATCCTGAGGTTGCAGAACAACTCAATTATGAGAAGCATGGCGATATTGTTACATTACATCATGTTCGCAATTTTAACTGGCATGCCGACGGTAGTTATGATGTTCGTTGGGAAAACCGCACTGTTGACCTGAGTAAAATTACAGGCATTAATGTCATTGCATCATATTGGATGGGACCACAGATCGCCCATACGCTAGTAAGTTTCGATTTCTCAGATCAAAAACCCTTGGTCTTTTCGATTGAAATCCGTAAGGAAAAGGGCGAATCATTTTCAGCAATTGGTGGTTTCTTTCGTAAATATGAGCTGAGCCTGATAGCCTCTGATGAAAAAGATATTGTGTATACACGAAGTAATATTCGTAACGAACAAGTCTATCTATTCCCCATCAAAATGCCTGCCGATGAACGCAAGGCCTTATTTATTGAATATCTAAATAAAGCAGATGAATTGCGTGCTGAAGCAAAATGGTACAATACCCTGACCAGTAACTGTACCACCCTCATTTTTGACATGGCACAAGCCATCAACCCACACAGGTTGCCGAAAGATTACCGCCTTTTGGCTTCGGGCTATTTACCAAATTATTTACATGATCTGAAAGCACTTAATCAAAACTACAGTATGAAAGAGTGGTATCAACTGGCTCATATCAACCCTCGTTCAGAACAATACGCTAAACAACCCAATCAAAGTAGCGAGTTTTTTTCGACAGCTATTCGTGCCAGCCTACCTAAAACTGAATAAACCTCATACTAGTTATATTAGAAATAAATTAATATTTACAAAAGAATACGCTACATACCATGCTTCTACATCAATATTGATTTAAATAATGACCATATAAACACAACGACTTGGATTTAAATTTTTATGTTAAAAACATTGTTAACTTCTAGTACTTTGGCGGTTGCGGTTGTCATGTCTGGTTGTGCAGCCACTGAATCGCTGCATACCTCATCCAATGCATCTCAAAAAGAAAGTGTCGGCTTATATAACCACACTTGGGTCGCGACACAGATCAATAGTGTCGACATCAAAATTGATGGTCCTTCTCATCAAAAACCAGCTATCCAATTTGATGCCAACACCAAGCGTTTCTCTGGTGCTGACGGCTGTAACAAGATTTTTGGTAGCTTTGAAAGTAGTGCTAAACAGTTACAACTTGGTCCAATTGCATCGACTAAGATGGCATGCATCGGCAACGACAATGCGACCCTTTCTCGTCAATATGTTGATGCTTTAACCCATACAGCAAGCTATAGGCTTAATGGAAATGAACTTCAATTGTCAGATAGCGCGGGTAAAGTCCTCGTCAGTTTCGTGACAGTGACTCAACCATTGCCTTAATGCTTTATCATGAAAAAGTAAAAGTTCGTTTCAAACACGGGCTTTTACTTTTTAAGCACTTGGTTTACTTTAGACACATTCTTAAAAATAAAAATTGGGGAATTTTATGCAACAAGCACTGTTTGGTGGTGGATGTTTTTGGTGTGTAGAAGCTGTATTTCTACAACTCAAAGGTGTTGAAAAAGTGGTCAGCGGTTATGCTGGTGGAATTGTTCAACACCCAAGTTATGAGCAAGTCTGCCAAGGCACGACACAACATGCTGAAGTCGTACTCATTGATTTTGATGAACAGCAGATCAGCTATGTTCAACTTTTAAATGTATTCTTTACCACGCACGATCCAACGACATTAAACCGTCAAGGCAATGATATCGGTACACAATACCGTTCTGTTATTTATTACTTTAATGATGAGCAGAAACAACTCGCAGAGCAAGTGATTCAAAGTTTGGAAGATGAAAGCTTAAATATTGTCACTGAACTGAGTCCTGCCCCGATCTTTTATCCTGCGGAAGATGAGCACCAAAATTTTTATGCACGTAATCCTTCACAAGGCTATTGTAACTTTAGCATTCCGCCGAAGCTTTCTAAATTGCGGGCGAAATTTCTTGATCTACTCAAAACTGAGTAGACATAAAAAAAGCAACTCTCACTGAGTTGCTTTTTTTATTTATAAGCTTAAATACTAATTTTCACTGACAAAAGCAATATCACTTAAGCCTGCTTCACTAGCACGAGACATCACTTGTGCAACTGTATCGTATTTTGATTCTTTATCTGCGCGTAATTGTACAGTCGGTTTATTCTCTGCTTGACCCGCTTCTTGGAAGCGCTTATCTAACTCATCTAAGCTAATAATTTGCGCATCCCAAGCCACTTCACCTTTCGCATTAATACTAATAGTAAGTGCTTTTGGCGGTGGATCTATAATTTCAGCAGTTGTCTTTGGTAAGCTTAATGGAATTGATGGGCTAGCAACCGTTGCCGTGACTAAAAAGATAATCATCAATACCAACATAATATCGATCAGAGGAATGAGGTTCATCTCATTCATGCCACTGTCGTGATCTTCACCCAATTGAAAGCCCATTTTAAGCTTGACCTCCAACTAAACTTTGTTGAGTCGCTTTAGTTTCAGTCTTTGCTGTGGTTTCTTGCTGCAACATGGTATCAATCAACAAGCCATGAGCCTGATCTTGTAAATCATGTGCCAAACCACGATTGAAACGCATACAGATGTTGTAAGCCAATACCGCAGGAATCGCAACCGCAAGACCTAGACCCGTCATGATCAATGCTTCACCGACAGGAATCGCAACTTGTGCTAAACCAGCCTGACCGCTTTTACCGACCGCCACAAGTGCATGGAATATCCCCCACACTGTACCGAACAAACCAACGAACGGTGCAAGTGAAGCAATTGTACCAAGTACAGATACGCCTTTTTCTGCTTGTGATTTCTCAGCAGAGATTTGACGAAGTAGGGCTTGTTCAGCAACTGCTTTACGCTGCTCAAACGTTAATGGTTGTAACTTCGCTTTAAGCGTCGACAAAGCCTGAGCAAGCTGAGCATAAGCCTGTTGTTTTAATTGGCGTGTTCCTAAAATACGTAGAATAAAAATCGTCCACGTCGCAATCGACATTGCAAGAAGAATGAAATACAGCGTCTTACTCACTGCATCTGCATGTTGCCAATAAACTGAAAAGTTCATACTCGAACTCCTAATTAAAGTTAGCCGTTAAGGCTTAAATCTTTTAAAGGGTTAAATCTAATGGTAGCTCTGCTTTAATCGGATAAGCAACGCCATTTTCCATATACGGTTTGAATCTTCCACTTCGAACCTGCCTTACCAGCTTTTCATCTAATGCAGGTAAACCGGTACTACGTACAATACGAACACTTGTAATCTTACCTTTCTCATCTGCTTCAATCGCAAGCACGGCAGACCGTGGCTGGTTTCCCATGTCTTTTGCAGTCGCTGTTGGCTTCGGTGTACGACTCCATTGGATACCAGCACCACCAATTGATACACTTTTTGGTGATGGATCAGCAGCAGGTTGAGGTTTAGCGGCTTCTTGAACAGGTTTTGGTTTTTCAACCACCTTTTCCGTTACAGTTGTACTTACAACTGTCGTTTCAATCTTGGTTTCAACTTTTGGTTCGGTTTTTTGAATCACTTGCTTAGGTGCTTCAGCTTTTACTTGCTGCACTTTTTCAATTTTCTTCGGTGGTGGAGGCAATGGTTTTTCAACTATTTTAACCTCTTTCACTTCTTTTTTAGGTTCGGGCTTTGGTGTCTCTTTAGGTTTAGGAAGTTCAGCTTTTGGCGGTTCTTTAATTTTAACGAATTTAACCTTAAGCGGCTCTTTTTCGATTGGTTTCAACTCAACCGTTTTGATGTGGCTAACCGCCCACAGAACTCCCACATGTCCAATCACAACTGCAACTAAGGCAGTGATGATTTTCTTTTTCATCGGGCTTGATGTGTTGAATGTTGCAGGAGATGGACTCATAAAAATCAAAGTACCTAATAGATGGTGTTCGTAAAAAAACGATTACACTCATCGGATAGAACAATTAAAGTGCTGCAATAATAAATGAGAAGTGTTTTCATTTGCAACTATTTTTTTGTGAATATGACTCAAATTAATAACTCAACCCACTTAAGACGCAATATTATAACATAACAATACCGTATGGTAAAAAAACATGCCGACCGGCATGTTCCTTTTCATGACATAGGGACTTAGGTCTATTAGAAAACGACGGTCTTATTACCATCGACAATAATACGGTCTTCTAAATGCCATTTGACTGCACGTGCCAACACGTTACGCTCAACGTCTTCACCTAGTTCACGTAATTGTTCAACGTTATAATCATGACTTACACGCTCAACATCCTGCTCAATAATTGGCCCTTGGTCCAAGTCTGCAGTGACATAATGCGCTGTTGCACCAATCAATTTTACACCCTTTTCGTAGGCTTGCTTATATGGGTTCGCGCCAACAAAAGCAGGTAAGAATGAATGATGAATGTTGATGATCTTCATTTCCCATTTCGCGACGAAGTCTTCACTCAAAATTTGCATATAACGTGCTAAAACAAGTAAATCATTGCCTTGCATCATCTCATTAATTTGCGCATAAGCTTCTGCTTTATTGTCTTTAGTCACTTTTATCACGGTAAATGGAATACCAAAATTCTCCACAGCTTCACGCAAATCTTCATGATTTGAAATCACATGGGTAATTTCACATTCCAATGAGCCACGCGCATGACGCCATAACAGCTCTAACAAAGCGTGGTCAACTTTAGAGACTAAAATCCCGACTTTTTTCAGCTCATTTACAAATGCGAGTTTCCATTGCATACCATAACGTTCAGCAACATTAGCCGCAAAGGTTTGCATCAATGCTTCTTTGCGAGACTGCAAATGATCTAACTCAAACTCAACACGCATAAAATAACGTCCGCCTTGAGCTTCTGTTGCGTACTGATCAAGTGCGGTAATGTTTGCTCCCTGATGATACAAAAAGCTCGATACAGCTTGCACGATGCCCGGCTTGTCTTCACAAGTAATCAGTAGTCGTGCTGTATGGGCAGTAGTCGTGTTCATGTGGTTAATATCACTTATTCAAATCAAATTAAAATCAAGCCGAGCATTCTAACGCTTTTTTGTCACGGACTAAATAGCTGTCGCCTACCCGCCATCATTTTTAAGCATTGACAAGCTTGCAAAAAGATCAGAAGGACCAAGCGATTGAAGTAACAGCTCATAAGTCTGACGACTTTCACCCATTAAATAAGGTCCTTCTAAAAACAACATTTGTCGCAATGCTTGCCATACCCACTTTTCTTCTAAGTGGTTGTTGTCACTAATATGACCTGACATATAGAGGAAATTGGTCCAGTTGGTTAGTACGATCCATAAGTTGATAATCAACGCTTCGATTTCAGAATCAGTCATTTTCATCAACCCAGCATCAACGAATGCACGATAGATTCTTTGCCCTTGTTGCATGACCTGCCCCGCAAAACGCGGATAAATCTTTCTAAAATCATCATTATTTTCAACGAGATGATAAACATCACGATGAATAAAACGATAAGCCCAAAGTTGATTGCTTAACACTTGAAAATAACTAATCTTGTCATTGGCATTGAGTTGGCGATCATCAGGTAACGCCAACATACCTAAGGTCTCAGCCTGATATTGCAGCGCAAGTTCTTTAATGATTTCTTGCTTATTACGAAAGTGATAATACAAATTACCTGGACTAATACCGAGCTCAGCCGCGATGTGATTGGTCGTGACGGAACGCTCGCCACGCTCATTAAACAGTTGCAAACTGATCTGCAAAATTTTGTCTTTAGTTTTGTTCGGTTTAGCATTCGACATCGTTTTTAACCATCTATAAGATTATCAATGAGTTATAAAACAAACCCACAAGGCGACTTGACACTTTAGAGTATTTACTCTAAAAATGAAAAAGTAAATAAGTTTTCTTTTGGTCTACTCCTATGAACAGTCAAACAAAAACAACCGCAATGACACCTCATGTTGATGTAAAACGGCTACATGATTTGCTTGAACAGCAAAGAGTTGCTTACCAACGTCATCCTGTCCCAAGCGCAAAAGAACGTATTGAGCGCTTAGCTCGACTTAAAAACATCTTGGTAAAGTACCAAGATGAATTTGCGAATGCAATTAGTCAAGATTATGGCAATCGTGCCATTATGGAAACCAAAATTGGTGAAGTTCTTACTTGCTTAGAACATATTAAATACTATAGCAAGAACTTGACCGAATGGATGAAACCATCTAAACGACATATCAGCATGTTACACCAACCTGCTAAAGGCTGGGTACAATATCAACCCTTAGGTGTCATTGGTGTTATTGCACCATGGAACTATCCTCTATTGCTCTCCGTTGGCCCACTGATTTGTGCATTGGCTGCGGGTAATCATGCCATGATTAAAATTTCTAGTGCATCGTCAAACTTTGGTTATGCTTTAGAAAATGCGCTTTCAGAAGCCTTCCCTCAAGAATTGGTTGCTGTTGTAAATGGTGGCGGCCCTATTTCCGATGCATTTAGTCACCTTGCGTTCGACAAACTGATTTTTACAGGCTCGACTTCTGTTGGTAAAACAGTCATGGCTGCTGCCGCTCAGAATCTTGTGCCTGTTATTTTGGAACTGGGAGGTAAGTCTCCAGCACTCGTTCACTCATCCATGAATATTCGTGATGTCGCTCAACGCGTTGCTGTTGGAAAGCTTTGGAATGCGGGTCAAACCTGTGTTGCGCCAGACTATATGTTCCTACCTAAAGGCAAGACGGCTGAATTCACGAAGCATTATCAAGACTTTGTGAATAGCATGTATCCAACTTTGGCTGACAACAATGACTACACCTCGATTGTCAATGACAAACAATATAACCGTCTACAAGGTTATCTTGAGGATGCACAAAAGCAAGGTGCTAACATTGTTGAGTTAAACAGCAAGAACGAATCTTTAACTGAAGTTCGTAAAATAGCACCGACCTTATTGACTGGTGTCAGCACTGACATGGAAATCATGAAGAATGAGATCTTTGGTCCAATTCTTCCTATTTTAGAATATGAACACATCGAAGATGCACTTCAATTCATTAATAGTCGTCCTCGTCCATTGGCTTTCTATTACTTTGATGTGGATAGTACACGTGCAGAATATGTTGCTGGACGTACTCATTCAGGACATTTTGGTATTAACCAAGTCTTAACTCATGTCGCTCAAGACGACCTGCCATTTGGTGGTGTCGGTGCATCAGGTATGGGCAAATATCATGGTAAGGAAGGTTTCTTTAGTTTCTCACATGAACGCTCGATGATGTCTAATCCTGTAAGCCCTAAACTTTATAGTTTAAAATTCATTCTGCCGCCATATAATAAAGCGGCGCACAAACTGCTTTTGAAAACACTATTTCGCTAGGCTGATCAAGGCATGACCTATCAAACAAGTTCATGCCTTGTTTTTACCAATTTCGCTTGTCTTTTAATCGTATTTTTGGTATAAAACGCCCCTTGAATGATTTCATCCGTTTACTTGAATGGCTAGTTGCACGAAACAGTGCTATAAAACTAGCAATGGAGTTCACCATGTCTAAGGTTTGCCAAGTTACCGGCAAGCGTCCTATCGTTGGTAACAACGTATCGCACGCAAACAACAAAACCAAACGCCGGTTCGAGCCGAACCTGCACCACCACCGTTTCTGGTTAGAAAGCGAAAAGCGTTTTGTACGTCTTCGTTTAACCACTAAAGGTATGCGTATTATTGATAAATTGGGTATTGAGAAAGTTGTTGCTGATCTCCGTGCTCAAGGTCAAAAGATCTAAGGAGTCTGAACAATGCGTGATAAAATCCGTCTCGTTTCTACCGCTGGTACTGGTTATTTCTATACCACGACTAAGAACAAACGTACAATGCCGGAAAAAATGGAAATCAAGAAATTTGATCCAAAAATCCGTCAACACGTAATCTTCAAAGAAGCTAAAATTAAATAATTTTGGTTTCTTTAAAAAAACGACTTCTTTTGAGGTCGTTTTTTTTGCTCTAAAAAAGTAGCAGCCCCTACAAGACAATGCGCTTATAGCAACATAATAGAGATTTACATGATTTTTTTTGATAATTAAAAAAATTGTCATCAACAATTTCTATTTTACTTGTTACAATTTATTCGATTTCTTGTTGGCATGTTTTATGCTGATTTATTTATACCTTAACCGCAACGATTAAGGAGTTCTAATGCCACATGATGTTGGTTTAATTATATTACTTGCTGTTGGTTTTGGTTTTGCGCTTATTTTTGGCTATATCGCAGCACGTTTACGCTTACCTCCTTTAATTGGTTATCTTATTGCGGGCATTATTATTAGCCCGAACACCCCAGGTTTTGTGGGTGATATCAAACTTGCCAATCAGTTGGCTGAACTTGGTGTCATGTTTCTCATGTTTGGCGTGGGCATGCATTTTTCCATCAAAGACTTACTTCAAGTCCGCCGTATTGCCATACCTGGTGCAATTCTGCAAATCAGCGTCGCAACCTTACTCGGTGTGGGTGTTTCCATGTTTTGGGGATGGAGCTTTGGTTCGGCCCTCGTCTTTGGTTTAAGCTTATCTTGTGCTAGTACTGTGGTACTGCTCAAAGCACTCGGCGATCGAGGCTTACTCGAATCAGTCAACGGTAAAATCGCTGTTGGCTGGCTCTTGGTTGAAGATCTGGTCATGGTGTTGGCATTGGTGCTTTTACCCGCTATCGCCGTTCTACTGGGTGGACAAGCTTTACATGGTACGGATACATCACAAAGCATTTGGATGACCATCGGCATTACTTTATTAAAAGTCGTTGGTTTTATCGCCTTTATGTTAATCGTGGGCAAACGTCTTGTTCCCATGATTATACAGTTTGTCGCTCGTCTAGGTTCACGCGAATTATTTACCTTAACTGTTGTAGCAGCCGCAGTATCGATTGCCTATGGGTCTTATGCCGTTTTTGGCGTTTCGATGGCCCTCGGTGCATTCTTCGCAGGCATGGTAGTGAAAGAGTCTGACTTTAGCCATCGAGCCGAAGAAGAAACCCTCCCCTTACGTGAGATCTTTGCGATTTTATTCTTCGTATCAGTCGGGATGCTATTTGATCCAAGCATTCTGCTAGAAGAACCATTACATATTCTGGCTGTGGTTGCGATTATTATGGTAGGTAAAACATTGGCAGCGATTGCCTTGGTTTTGTTCTTCCGTTACCCAATCAATACCGCTTTAACTGTCGGTGCAAGTCTCGCTCAGATTGGCGAGTTCTCATTTATTTTAGCCACGATGGGGGTCGCCCTCGGTTTACTGACCTTAGAGGCTCAAAATCTGATTCTGGCAGGTGCATTATTTTCAATCACATTAAACTCGTTTATTTTCTCCGCCATCGAACCAACCCAACAATGGATTCGTCAACGTTCGCATCTAGCACGTTTATTAGAGCGCAGTAGCGATCCACTGGCGATGCTACCTGATGAGGTCGATCAAGACTATTTACGCGATCAGGTGGTGATTATTGGTTATGGTGGAGTCGGTCGTCGCATTAGTGACAATCTAATACAACAAAATATCAAAGTGGTGATCGCCGAAGAAAATCGTGAAATCGTGGAACGATTACGTACTCAAGGCATCGCAGCGGTCAGCGGTGAAGCAACCGAACCAAATGTTTTGATTCAGGCACATATTCAACATGCGCGTTTATTGGTTATCTCACCAATGGATATTTTGGATATTCATCGGATCGTCGACATTTCCAAACAGCTAAATCCTGAAATCCAAGTCTTGATTTGTGCTGAAAGCAAGGAAGAAGCAGCAGTGATTCGAGAGGAAAATATCGGTGAAGTCTTCTATGCGAAAGAGGAGATGGCGAAGAATATGAGTCATCACATCTTAAATCGGATCGAAATAGCGCATCAATCCACTGGATATTAAGTTCTTTAAGCCCAATAAAAAAGCGTACTCTCAAGTACGCTTTTTTGCTTATAAATATTAGCTTAAATGAGGTGGCTGCTCATCCACAACTTCCGCTTGCCACTGGTTCATTTGCTTTTCTAGCAAACCAAATAAAGCCGCTTGAATCATATGTTGCGCGACTGCTGGTGTTTGATCGCCAAGAATTTCTTTCACTTCGTCACTAAATTGAATCTTTACTAAAGGCTCTTGTTCAGAACCAGCATTACGTAACGCGAGCTCACCACCTTCGAGTTGAACCAATTCTAGCACCGCTTCTTGGTTACCAAATAATTCTTTTAACTGTTGCATTGACATATACATTCTCCATGCTTCAATCATGGTGGCAAAGCACGTGTGTACTTTGCGATCTCACGTCTTATTTATATAAGTGCTGTTTGCATGAATTTCAAGTATCTCACTGCTTTAACTTAGAACTCAACCATTTCGTTACGAAAACCATCAATTAAGTGACTTAACTCGCGATGCCATTCACGCAAAATTTTGGCATCAGGCAACCATGCTTGTGGGCTTTGGGTGACTTTGATGATCAAATTGGATGAGGTTTCATTCTCAGGCTCTGGCGAAGTCGGCTCTGGCGCATATTGGCACATCCGATAAGCACGTTTTAATTCAGCCACAAAACCATCTTTTGCCAAATGTTGTAAGACTGAAATTTCTGGAGAGACCTGACCTTTATCCGCCATATGCGCTTCAATGGATTTAAACGTTGGTTGTAAATCATTGAGACGATAATAGCGCACCAATTCTTGCAAGAACGCTAAAATCGCCCCATGCAAATGAAATACCGCAGCTTCACGATAAGCCTGTGCCTGTTGAATGTGTTCAGTTTGCTCTGCTTGTTGACATGCAAGTCGAGCAAAATAAAGTTTTTGATTGGTACGATCGGCATGGTAGCGAGCAACACGAGACATCTTAAATCCCTATTTTATTTCATTTAAATCATGAGCAATTGTAAAGCGAATTGACGATTAAACAAATAGTGATCATCACATCAATTCGACAAGATAAATTCTACGCTTTGCGATACATGCTATAGGTTTAACAAAAGGACGAATATTGCTGATCACCCAAGCATAATACCCTTCTGCCCAACGAGATGCCTGTGCTGCTTCAACTTCATGTTGTTGCCAAGCATGCACAGATTCAATGTCAACCAAAGCAACCGCTCTGCCCATTTCCTCATCGCCATCTTTCAACAGGTAGTTTTGGTTTTCTACGATAACGAGATTTCTGAGCGGCAATTCCTCAGGTAACCATGAGCGAATCTCTAAAGTTTTAAGACCTTGTGCGATGCGCTCACCGTTCGGTGCAACAATAGATAAAGCTGCATATTGCTTAAACATTGAGAATTAAGCTTTATCGTCCGCAGCTTTCACTCGGATGCCAACACCTTTGACACGTAAAGTATTTAAGCCTTTAATCGCTTTGATGCCCTCTCTTGGATTGGTCATTTCTACAAAGCCAAAACCTTTAGATTTTCCTGTTGCTTCATCCTTCACCACGACACAAGATTCGACTTTGCCATATTGCTTGAATAACTCAAGGACTTCTGCATCAGTCACGGAACGATCTAAATTACGAACTAAAATTTTCATGCTAAAACCTAAAAAATGATTCATTTTTAAAGAAATGAATCAAAATAATTGAATATGCCTAGTTTAATCGAGATCAATACCAAAACCTAAACTTATTGCTGAGTTACGCTGCCAACTACTTTTATTAAATGAAGACGGAACTTGACGATGAATCTGTACATCAAGCAAATGTTGAGGTAAATCATTAAGAAAATAGCTTTCTACTTTCCGCCCTAACTCATCATATTGATCTTGTGACCATAGATTTAAATTCTGTTTGGTCAAAATCAATTCATTTTCGGCGCGTGTAAGTGCCACATAAAGCACACGACGCTCCTCCTCTACATCATCAAAATCGCCTTGCGCACGTGCGTGCGGATACTGATTCGGTGAAACATGCGGGACATAACACACTTTTTGTTCCGTACCTTTGGCGGAATGAATCGTAATCAAAGTCACTAGGTCTTGATCAGGAGTTTTATCTATTTCTGAAACTGAAATAGGATCAAGCACATATTCCTCTAAGAACTCGCCCAACAACTGATGTTTCCGAGCCAGTTGTTTTACCAGATCAAAATCTTTGACGCGGCGATTCCAATCTTTGCTTTTATAGTTATTTTCTAATTGTTCACTCAACGCATCCAATGCCAAGCCAATACAAGCTTCGACATGCTGTTGCAACACATCAAGTTGCTTCAAGATTAAAATTGCGTGTTGTGGCACTTTGCCATGCCGCTCTAAACGCTGACAACGCGCATCAATATCTGTGAGTTGAATCAACTCTTGCGCCAATTTACTCGCACCAACATCGCCAACACCATCCCATAAGGTCAAAAACCGCATCCAAGCCAAATCATCCTGCGGATTGACACTGACCCGAAGTAAACTTAAGACATCTTTGACATGTGCGGATTCGAGTAGTTTGACCCCACCAATAAAACGATACGGAATATTGGCAGCAATTAAAGCCCCTTCTAAATATCGACCACTAAACCCAGAACGGAGTAAAACCATGTGTTCAGCCCACGCTGCACCTTGGTAATGTCGTTGATTCAAATCTTGAATAATCCAATTGGCTTCTTCAAATTCATTGCCTAAAATATGTAGCTGTGGCTTCAATCCTTTACCACGATAAGCCAACAAGTGTTTGTCATAACGAATCTGGCTCTGCTCTAATAACCAATTAGATAAGTCTAAAATTTCCTGCGTTGAACGATAATTCATTGCCAAAGTAAGCACCTCAGCATCAGGCACTCGTTCTTTAAAATGATGAATATTTTCAAAATCAGCACCACGGAAACCATAAATCGACTGAGCATCATCCCCTACACAGAAAAGTGTCACTTTTCCGACTAAGGGTTGCAGCAAAGCCCATTGCAGTGGATTGGTATCCTGCATTTCATCGACCAATAAAGCAGAACAGAAGCCTGTCACCCATTTCACCAACTCAGGTGAACTTTGTAAGTGCACTGCGACAATCGATAAAATATCATCATAATCAAGAAAATTTCGTGCTTGCTTACGCTGTTCATAAGCCTGCATCAGTTCAGCAATTTGCGTTTTATATTCGACTGCCTGAGGAAGCTGTTGAATCAGTGCATCGGAAAGTTTGGTCTTGGTATTACGCGCATAGGAATACAAATCACAAAGTTCAGCAGCTTTGGGTAGCACATTGCCTTTATCTTTGCCACGCAATAAACGAAACATCAACAACTGGTCATCACGATCAATAATACTAAATTGTGTTAAACCAAAAGCTCTAGGATTGCGACGCAATAGATACATGCAAAAAGTATGAAATGTTGATGCCCTTAAACCCTTGGCTTGTGCGCCCATATGCTGCTCTACACGGGTTACGATTTCACTTGCTGCACGACGAGTAAAGGTCAATATCTGAATCTGTTGTGCTGCTAAACCCTGATCGATCAAATACGCTGCTCTTGCCACAATGGTTTTGGTCTTCCCACAACCCGCCCCTGCTAAAACCAAGCAGTTTTGTGCAGTCGTGGTTGCGGCTTGTTTCTGTTGAGGATTCAGTTCATCAATTAGCTTGGCAAGCGTCATAAAATCGGTCAGTTTAAATTGAAGTGGTATTTTAGCAGACTAAAGGAAATGAAACATTTCACGCTACAAAAACAAAAAGAGCATGTTCAACACATGCTCCAAATACAAGACCATTCAGTTTAAACCACAGTTGAGCTATGTGGGAGTTGCTTAATTGCTCCAGCAAAGGTCAGATAATTGATGCCTTGAAATAAGATATCAATCGCAAGGAACATACCGAGTACCCAGAAAGGTGAACTTGGCGAGGATAATATCAAAACCCCAGTGAATAACGTTACGACACCTGAAAAGAGCACCCAGCCCCAACCCGACATCGGTCTAAGGATAAAGGCGTTCACAGTCCGAATAATCCCTGCAATAATTAAAGCAATTGCTAAAAAACTAGTCAGAACCACGGCGGTAATCACAGGTGTGGTAAATGCAAAATAACCTGCGATGAGATACAACACACCAAACAATGCCCACAACCAGCGTGTACCACCTTTGAAGACCATAAATGCTGCAAGAAAATGTAAAGCCCCGCCCAACATCATCAGCACACCGAATAAAAGAACGGCTGAAAGCGTTGCGAAAGGCAAAGCAGCCAAAAGAATCAGACCAATAATAATCAATACCACACCCAATAGCAGATACCATTTACGGTCAGCGTGTAGCTGATTGCGAATCAGATCGTTACCCACTGTTTTCATCATTATTTACTCTTTTATCATCAAGTTTATATTTATATTCTGAGCGTCTTTTATCCGAACTTCTGTATAAGGCATGTTGATAATTCATGATGTAATGTCAGGGAAACTAGTGTTTTATTTCATCATTTTTATTTAAGGAGTGTTTTGTTTATATGTGGGTAAATGCAAACTTATCCACAAATTCACTCCAGTTACCTTCGCTTTACTTGATCCAACCAATTTCTTTTGCTGTAAGCATACTCATCATCGTTTGCTCTAGATCATTTGGCATTTTACTTTTATGTCCTGAAAGTGGAATACGCCCACCCATAATCTCAGCTTTGGTTTGCGGGTACAAAGGTTTCTGATCTGCTTGCGCATAACCAATTGGGAAAATGGGCTCACCCGTATCTAAATAATATTTATCGGTGGCACCAAACCCATGAAGTAACTCATGCACAAGTACCACATTGTTCTGCTCAGCTTGTTTCTGTGATGCAAACAGATTCACCGAACCAATTCGACCCCGTTCCAATGCAGTAGAGTGCTTTAATTCATTGGTTTTCTTTGGATCATAAAAATTCAGATACAAGGTTAAACTTGGATAACCATCAACGGATTGACGTTGTTTCCATGCATAAAATCGAAATTTCAAACTCCATAAAATACTCTGGAGGACACTTTGCTGCTCTGGCATTTTTGGAGGTGTTTGATTAAGCTCTCGCCCAATCTGCAACATAAAATAGCTGCTTTGCCCCCGATAGTGCTGACTATTGCGCTCTAAATACTGTTTGACGTCAGCAAAATCATCTAACTGTAATCGCTGAATATAATGTTGAGTCGTTTCTAATCCATCGGCATTAATTGGGTGAAGTAGAATGATAATCGGCTGATTCCAATCTTGATTTTGATCTCGATAAGCATTCACCGCAACTACCAAGAGCACCATCAATAAACAAGCCACTCGAATATTTTTCCACATTGCTTAACCCCAAGTAGAATTCAATTATTGCTTTTATTTGTTCTATAAAAAATGCTAGCAAATCGCTAGCATTTTTATTTTATCAATGATTAAGCTTCAACCCATTTCCCATTTTGGAAAACTAAACTCCATTTGGTTTGCTTACCTTCTAGGGTTTCTGAACCCACGTATTGCACTTGATTCTTACGGCTAAATTTGACCACTGTTGGATTTCCCTCAGGGTCTACATCAGGTGCTTGCAATAAGAATTGATACTTCTCGTCCAACTGCTCAGCCACGCTACGTAACTCAGCCACTTTTGGGGCACGTGTTTCACGAATTTTCGGGAATTTACTTGCTGCCAAGAACAATCCTGCTGCACCATCACGTAACACGAAGAAATCATCATGTTTGGTTGAACGTAAATGTTCCATCTTGATCGGATCAACACGAGGCGGCGCAGGCTGACCACTCTTTAATACTTTACGGGTATTATCACAGCTTGAACACGCAAAATACGGACCGAAGCGACCTGTTTTAAGCTGCATCTCGCCATCACATTTATCACATGGAATGGTTGGACCGTCATAACCTTTGATCTTGAACTGACCTTCCTCAAGTTCATAACCATCACAGTCTGGGTTATTACCACAGACATGCAGTTTACGACCGCCATCAATCACATAACTATCCATGGCAGTGCCACACTTCGGACAACGATGCTTTGACATCAAGTCTGCTGTTTCAGCGCCATCATCATCAGACAGCACAGCTAATGACTCAACAGGTGTCAGATTCAATGTACCTTTACAGCGCTCTTTAGGCGGCAAGTTATACCCTGAACAACCGAGGAATACCCCAGTTGTACCTGTACGTACTTGCATCGGACGAGAACATTCAGGGCATTGCACGTCAGCCACTTCGACAGGCTGATTACGGCGCATGCCGCTTTCGCCTTGTGCATTGGTTAGACGCTTTTTGAAATCGCCATAGAACTCATCCAGTAACTCTTTCCAGTTCCGATCACCCATTGCCACTTTATCAAGTTGCCCTTCTAAATCTGCGGTAAACGCATAATTCATGAGGTTGTTAAAGCTTTCATCGAGGCGATCTGTAACGATTTCACCCATCTTCTCTGCAAACAGACGACGGTTTTCAAGTTTGACATAACCACGATCTTGAATGGTCGAGATAATCGCAGCATAAGTCGATGGACGACCAATGCCACGTTTTTCTAATTCTTTAACCAATGATGCTTCTGTAAAACGTGCAGGCGGCTTGGTAAAATGCTGGCTTGGATCAAGTTGTTCTAATTTCAGCACTTCGCCGACTTTAACAGCAGGAAGCAATACATCATCATCAGATTTATTGGCACCACGAACTTTGGTAAAACCATCAAAAACCAAGGTACGACCTTTGGCTTTCAGCTCTACATTTGCCGCTTCAACGGTTAACGTTGAAGATAAATATTCGGCTGGTGTCATTTGACACGCAACAAATTGACGCCAAATCAAATCATATAAACGCTGAGCATCACGCTCTACACCAGCAAGTTTATCACCCGTTAATACCACATCAGATGGACGAATCGCCTCATGCGCTTCTTGTGCACCGGCTTTATTGCCATAACGATTTGGCTTTTCAGGCACATATCGATCGCCAAAGGTTTGCTGAATATGGTTACGTACCATATTGACTGCGTCATCACTCAAAAAGGTCGAGTCAGTACGCATATAGGTAATAAAACCACCTTCATATAACCGTTGCGCCAGCATCATGGTTTTTTTGACTGAGAAACCTAAGCGTGTGCTTGCTGCTTGTTGTAAGGTCGAAGTGATATATGGTGCACTTGGATTAACTTTGGTTGGTTTGTCTTCACGCAATGCAACTTTATATTCAGCATCTTTTAATACACTGAGCAAAGCATCAGTCTGAGCTTTATTTTTAAGCTTGAGCGTTTTACCTGCTTGTCTCACCGCTTCTAAGCGAATGTCATCTTTCTGAGAAACAGTGTCTGCAAAGACTTGCCAGTATTCTTCTGGAATAAATGCACGAATTTCACGTTCACGCTCGACGACCAGCTTAACCGCAACTGACTGAACACGTCCTGCCGATAAACCACGGGCAATCTTTTCCCATAACAACGGCGAAACCATAAAGCCAACCACACGGTCGAGAAAACGACGTGCTTGTTGTGCATTGACGCGATTTAAATCTAAGCGTGTTGGCTGCTTAAATGCTTCTTGAATGGCATTTTTGGTAATTTCGTTAAAGACCACACGATGGTAACGACTATCATCGCCACCGATAACTTCTCTCAAATGCCAAGCAATCGCTTCCCCTTCTCTATCCAAATCCGTTGCGAGATAGATTGCATCAGCATCTTTGGCGAGTTTTTTTAGTTCGGCAACGACATTCTCTTTACCGGGTAACACTTCATAGTGTGCAACCCAATCATGTTCTGGGTCGACACCCATACGATTGATCAGTGCTGATTGTGCTTTCTCAGTCTTTTGTTCATCGGTGAGTTTAACGCGGGTAACAGGCTTCTTTTCAGTTGCCTTACTTCCCCCACCTGTCGGTAAATCACGTACGTGACCTACTGATGATTTCACAATAAATTGTGAACCTAAATATTTATTAATGGTTTTCGCTTTTGCAGGCGACTCCACAATCACTAAGGCACGTTTAGTTGCAGCAGAGGTTGAAGCTGCTGTGCTTTTTGCAGCAGAGCGTGGAGTATTCGCCATAATGAACCATTTTTCCTGTGGTAAATCAAATAATTAGATTTTAGCTAATTCGTGTAAATAAGTTTTCATATCTTCAAGTTGTGTGGCTCTGAGATCAACTTCTTCATCCCAGTACATGCCGACACAGTTCGCCTGCATATCAATAGCATAAACTCCTTTTAATGCAATAGCTAAGTCATTAAATTTCTGCTCACCTTGCACGACTTGGAGTTTTCCATCGACCACTCTTGCCCGCATAAGTGGCAATCGGGCATCTGGGATCAGTACACTATAATAAGTCACCATACTGGCACGATTTTCGGTTGCCATTGGAATCTTGGTCCACTCTGGCGCAACGATGACGCGCGGATGCAATCCCATTTTTCGCGCTTGGTCACGCATTATACCGAGTGCTTTTTCTCGAGGGCTAACACGCAAACCAAAAATCGAGCCAAGTACAAACAGTACAATCGCAACTGTTATCCAAATTCCAACATTACTCATTCAGGTCGCTCAAAACGTTCTTTTATTAGCGTTACATAAGTTTGAGTTAAAAGGCAAGTTTTCCTTACAGTATGTGTTCAGGATGCCTGTTTCAATCAATAATGCGGTGGTTTATCGCTCATTGGATCAAAAGTCGCAATGCCCTCTGACAAATCCGATGCTTCTATGCGACGATACAAGAACTGCATTTGTTTTTTTAAATCTGCAATTTCTTGTGTCTGAATCACCAATTGTTGGTTCAGTTGTTCAACTAAATCGTCTAAAAATGCAATTCGGACTTGCAAATCTTCAATGGGTGCGGACAATGACGCTTGATCATCAAAATTTTGTTGTTTAGTCATTTCAGACCTCATCTGAGCTTTTAGGAAACATTATGGCCTATATTACTTTAAGGGATGTCCACCTCGCATTTGGTGGGCCTGCCCTACTCGATGGCGCACACTTTAACCTAGAACGTGGCGAGCGAGTCTGTTTAATCGGTCGTAATGGTGAAGGTAAGTCTACTTTACTTAAACTGATTGAGGGAAGCTTATTGCCCGATAGCGGCGAAGTTTCGATTCAAAATGGTTTAACTGTTTCAATGTTAGCCCAAGATGTACCTATGGATTCAGGCAAGGTCGCTGACATTGTAGCTGACGGTGCAGGCGAAGCAGCAGCGGTACTTAAAGCCTATCACGAAGCCAGCGATAGCTGTGTACTGGGTGATATGGATGCCTGCGATCGGATGGGCATGTTACAGCATAAGCTCGATCAGTTAGATGGTTGGGCACTAGAAAATAAAGTGAACTCTATTCTGAGTAAAATGGGCCTCGATCCAAATGCGGATTTGGCAGATTTATCGGGTGGTCGTAAACGTCGTGTGTTATTGGCACGTGCGCTGTTGACCCAACCTGATGTACTGTTACTCGACGAACCAACCAACCATTTAGATGTTGAAAGTATCGAATGGTTAGAGAAATTTTTACTTGACCAAAATAATCTAACTCTGCTGTTCATTTCGCATGACCGTTCATTTGTCGACAGCATTGCGACTCGTATTGTTGAGCTAGATCGCGGCACATTACGCAGCTATGACGGTAACTATTCACGCTATTTAGAGCTCAAAGCACAGCAAATGGAAGCAGAGGAAAAACAAAATGCTTTATTTGACAAAAAGTTAGCTGAAGAAGAAACCTGGATTCGCCAAGGCATTAAAGCACGTCGTACCCGTAATGAAGGTCGTGTTCGTGCGTTGAAAGATTTACGTGAACAATCTAAAGCGCGTCGCTCGCAACAAGGCAAAGTCAGCATGGCAACTCAGGATGCAAACCGTTCTGGCAAGTTGGTATTTGATATTGAACATCTGAGTGTTACTTTTGGCGACAATGCACCGATTATTAAAGACTTTTCAGCATTGGTCTTACGTGGTGATCGTATTGGTCTAGTCGGTGACAATGGTGTCGGTAAAACCACACTCATCAAAGCGATTTTAGGTGCCATTGAGCATGGTGGTTCAGTTAAAACGGGTACACAGCTTGAAGTTGCTTATTTTGACCAATTACGTAATGCCTTAGATCTTGAAAAGTCAGTCATGGCAAACGTTTCAGAAGGCTCTGACTTTGTCGATGTGAATGGCAATCGTCGCCATATCTATAGCTATTTACAAGACTTTTTATTCTCTCCAGAACGTGCCCGCACACCTGTAAAAGCACTTTCTGGCGGCGAGCGTAACCGTATCTTGTTGGCAAAATTATTGCTTAAACCATCGAATTTAATTGTGATGGATGAGCCAACCAATGACTTGGATATGGTCACGCTTGAACTGCTTGAAGAAATGCTTTCTGATTATAAAGGTACACTCTTATTAATCTCGCATGACCGTGCCTTTATGGACAATGTCGTAACATCTACTTGGGTGTTTGATGGTAAAGGTCATATTGATGAGTATGTCGGTGGTTATCAAGACTATTTAGAACAACGCCCTGATCAAACTGTGGTTGATCAGAAAAGTGATGTTAAAAAAGCACAAGCTAAGGCTGAAGCCGCAACTGCACCGAAGAAAGTCAAACTCAGTTATAAAGATCAGCGTGAGTTAGAGCAACTTCCAGCAGAAATGGAAAAACTAGAGGCCGAACAAACTGAACTTTCAGAAAAGCTAGCTGATGGATCATGGTTTCTTCGCGATGCCAATGCAGCGACATTGGCAAGTCAACGTCTCGCAGAAATTGAAGAATTACTGCTCGAAAAGTTAGAGCGTTGGGATATCTTAGAAAATATGTCAAAAGGCAATTAAGCTAAACTTCCTGAGCATCTATTCTTTAGGGAGTAGATGCTCACTCAATTTAATTAAACACAATTCCTTTGGCTATAAACTCACTTGCAAGCGATTGGTAAATTCTAAAATTTTCCTCATCAAAACACACAAAAACAACTTCTTGAACAAAATCTGCGTTATCCAATTCATCACTTATGATTTCCAATGCAATTTGCGCTGCGAGTTGTTTAGGAAAACGATAAATACCTGTTGAAATATTTGGAAATGCAAGCGTTTTTAGTTGTAAACTTTCTGCTAACTTAAAGCTATGTCTATACGCATTTTTTAATAATATAGTTTCATTCTTTTGCCCATCAACCCATGTTGGGCCAACGGTGTGAATGACATGTTTAGCGGGTAAATTTCCTGCGGTTGTAATAACAGCTTCACCTATATTACAACCTCCTTGCTTCGCACGAATTTTTTGACATTCCGCTAAAATTTCAGCACCACCTTTTCGATGAATTGCCCCATCCACACCACCACCGCCTAAGAGTGAAGTATTTGCTGCGTTGACAATTGCATCAACGCTCATTTGAGTAATATCACCTTGTTCAATTGTTATTTTTTTCATAATTTTTCCTTTGCGATTTGCTTTCAAATATACACTCTACAACAGAATAGATTGATTCTGCAGTTACATCAGTGAATTAAAAACTCACTTCATGTTACACTTTTCAAAAATTCAACTTAATTCACATATCAAAGTTCTATGAGCCAACAACAGTCTTATATTCCTGGCGAATTTCGATGGGAATTTTTATTACCAAAATATTGGAAGAATTGGATTGGCATTTTCTTTCTCGTGTCATTGGCAATCCTTCCTTGGGCAATACAATGGCGCTTGGCACATGGCTTGGCGCATATATGTTGGTCTTTACTCCGATCACGTCGTAAAACTACGCTACGGAATTTAGAAGTATGTTTCCCAGAATGGTCGGCAGCGGAAGTTGAAACCAATGCAAAAAAAGTCTTCATTGACATGATGCTTGGCATGTTTGAAACCCTGAATGCGTGGTATAGCCCCAAATGGTTTAAGAACCGTCATCATATTGAAGGTCTGGAACACATTCAAAATGCCCAAGCACAAGGTCATGGCGTACTATTGCTAGGAACGCACAGTACCCTACTCGATGCAGGGGGCTATCTATGTTCGCAATATTTTGAACCAGATGTAGTTTATCGCCCACAAGATAATCCGATGCTGGATATGTTTATTTATCGCTGTCGAGCCACGATTTATAATCATCAAATTGATCACGATGATATGCGTGGACTCATTCGCAGACTCAAAGATGGTGGTGCAATTTGGTATAGCCCAGACCAAGATTTTGGTTTAAAACAAGGGGTTATGGCACCTTTCTTTGGCGTACCCGCAGCAACTGTCACTGCCCATCGTCGTTTATTAAAAATTGCTAAAGCTGTTGCAATCCCGCTCTATTTTTATCGCTACGGTGATATACGCAACCCACAATATAAAGTGTTGATTGAACCTATTGTTGAAAATATGCCAAGCGAAGATGAAGTTGTTGACGCCATTCGCGTCAATAAAATTATTGAAGCACAACTTAGAATCGCGCCAACACAATGGATGTGGTTTCATCGTCGTTTTAAAACACGTGCTGAAGGGTATGAGCAGATTTATTAAAAATTAAAACCCGAGTTCTGCATCCTGCAAAACTCGGGCAAATGAGGTTGTGCTTTCGCTCTGTTTTTTATTATCTTGCTTCCATCGCATGCATCATATCCATGATGACTTCTTCCATCTCAGCGTTGCTATCCTTAAGCGGAAATCCATTCCTGCGTCCTTGTGCTGATGTATTTAGAATAAACCTTTTAAACTTGTAGGACTATTCGCTACAGACCTAAATCATTGTACGATATTGCTTACACCGTTCATTGTTTATCTGGAGTCGCCATCATTGCCTTATGCGGTTGGGCAAGCTCATCTACCACCGCCTTTTCTTCTCGCTCCGCCTTTTCTATTCCCTCTTGAATTGCTTGCTGTGCTTCTTCTTCATCGGCTTGCGTTTGCTCCAACTCTTGCTGCTGTTGCTCGAAAATTCGTCCCGTCTGCAATACAACATAGACAGGGAAATGATCCGATCCAATATGAGATAAACGTTTCATATCGACTAAACCAAAATCAGTACTGTGGAATACATGATCAAGCGACCAACGTAATAACGGGTAATCCGCATGAAAGGTATTCATAAAATATCGACCTACACGTGGATCAAGTAAACCACTAATACGCTGAAACAAGCGAGTCGTTCTTGACCAAGCCACGTCATTTAAATCACCCATCACGATACAGCTTTGATCTAAGTCTTTGATCCGATCACCTACAATCAAAAGCTCAGCATCTCTCAAGGTCGAATCTTTAGCTTCGGTCGGACTAGGTGGCTTGGGATGTAAACAATAAAGCTGAACCAGAATCCCGGAGCGCAACTTTAAAGTTGCATGAATCGAGGGAATTTCATCACTTAAAATAAATTTAACTTCTGGCTCAATTAAAGGAAAACGACTATATAGGTGCATACCATATAAATTATCTAAAGGCACGGCGACTCGATAGGGATAGTCTTTTTCTATCGGTTCTAATGCATCCTGCCAACTTTGGTCGGACTCTAGCGTTAGAACAATATCAGGTTGCAACGCCTCAATATGCTGAAGAAGTAAATCATATTTATCATTTGGGGTTAAAACATTTGCCACCAGTAAAGAGATTTGCTGTTCAGGATCCAGTTGATCCTGACCCACCTGTTGCACTTGTTTCTTCCATATCGGGGTATATGGCAAAACCATTTTAAGTTGATATGCGACAGCTGCAATCACACCTAAAAGTAATATTTCTCTTTGTAAAGTCCATTCAGCAGGTATAAACAGCAAACCAACCAAAGCAACGATTCCGATCGCTAAAATCTGTAATCGAGGAAAGTCTGCGCCCCTAAACCACCATTCATCACGGGGAATCAAGGACCATACACTTAACCAAATAACCAAAACTGCGCAAATCTCAATCCATATCATGTTCATTTTACTCTTAGAGATTTCGTGGATTTTCAATAAAGTTACGGCTTTATCAATTTTTCATCTAACACAAACAAATAATTCCACACAATAAATCAACTGTTTTATTCATGTAACACTTGCAGTTGCGTTCACTTTTGATACACTCAAGCCCCTTAAAAGTTTTTACATACCGAGGCAAATGACATGAAAGTAGGTCTGGTCGGTTGGCGTGGGATGGTTGGTTCTGTCCTGATGCAACGTATGGTTGAAGAGAATGATTTTGCTCACATTGAGCCATTCTACTTCTCTACCAGTAATGCAGGTGGCGAAGCTCCTTCATTTGGTGGTAAGACTGCCCCAGCACTTATGGATGCAACAGATATTAGCAGTCTGAAGCAAATGGATGTCATTTTAACCTGTCAAGGTGGTGACTACACCTCTGAAGTTTTCCCAAAACTGAAAGCAGAAGGTTGGAACGGTTACTGGATTGATGCAGCATCAACCCTGCGTATGGCTGATGATGCCATCATTGTACTTGATCCTGTCAATCTAAATGTGATCAAAGATGGTTTGGTCAATGGGACTAAAACTTTCGTTGGTGGTAACTGCACCGTTTCTTTAATGTTGATGGGCTTAGGTTCACTATTCCAAAATAATTTGGTGGAATGGGCAACCTCGATGACGTATCAAGCAGCGTCTGGTGCTGGTGCACAAAATATGCGTGAACTGATCACGGGTATGGGCTATTTGTATAACAACACCAAAACATTATTAGATGATCCAAAATCTGCGATTCTAGATATTGACCGTCAAATCGCTGACTTACAACGTGGCGATGATTTCCCTAAAGCAAACTTTGGCGTGCCATTAGCGGGTTCATTGATCCCATATATCGACAAACAACTCGAAAGTGGTCAATCAAAAGAAGAGTGGAAAGGTCAAGTCGAAACCAACAAGATTTTAGGCAATCAGCAAATCGTGCCAATTGATGGCCACTGTGTTCGTATCGGCGCAATGCGTTGTCATTCTCAAGCCATCACATTGAAACTCAAAAAAGATGTGCCATTGGATGAGATCGAAGAGATGATTCGCAACTCAAGCCAATGGGCGAAAGTTGTTCCGAATACTCGTGAAGCGTCGATGACTGATCTTACGCCTGTAGCGGTAACCGGTACTTTAACAGTTCCTGTCGGTCGTCTGCGTAAACTCAATATGGGTAAAGAGTATTTAGGCGCATTTACAGTAGGCGATCAACTCCTTTGGGGTGCGGCAGAACCATTGCGTCGTATGCTTCGTATTTTAGTTGAATACAAGAACGTCTAAGCAAAATAAGACCAAAAACCAAAAGCCGATCACACTTGATCGGCTTTTTATTATTATTAAATATGAATAATTTACAATTCATTTACATCACGGTAATGTATACTCAGACCTTGTTGAGATTTCACCATGGCTGAAATATCGGCAGGCTTTATGACCTAACTAAAACATCACTTTTCATGGATCGAGATGACTGTTAATAACAAATTAAAAATTGCCATTTTAGCCATTTTATCTTCGCAACAACTTTATGCGATTACCTTTGACCCACTGCAAATCAAGTCTGCACCGGGTGAATTACTCTATGCAGAAATGAGCTTCCATCAGGCAGATCGAAATTCTAAATTTGACGTAAGCCTAGCCACGCCAGAGGATTTACGCATGATGGGTGCCATGCACCAACCTCCATCGCAACTCAATTTTTTTACACGTCATAATAATCGAGGTGAAGGAGTCATTGTGATTACCTCCTCCCGCCCCATGATTGATCCTGAACTAAATATTATCCTTAAAATTAAAGAAGGCGATTCAGCCCACTTAAAGCATATTCGACAACCAATACGTAAAAATACAATAACTGCATCAGATACCAAAACCAGTAATGAAAAATCGCTGACCCCGAAGTTTATTGTCAGTGAAAAAGATATTGCCTTAAATTTGCCTGAAAGCACACGCTATATCGCAAACACCCAACCTGATTTAAAACAGGAAAAACTGCTGAATGTGCCCTTTGCTCTTCCGCCAGTATTAAATATTTCAGAGACCCGCATTGCTACAACCACCAATACCGCAGTGCAGCCAATCGAACAGACTACGAACACTCAAGTGGCCTCCGTTGCTTCCGCAGCCCAAGATCAACAAGCAACAGCCGTGAAGCATGACAGCACAACATTCGCATCAGAAAATCAAACAGTAAGTACTCCAGCGCAAATAAACCCTATAATCTCTGAAAGTGAGCTGAAGGGCACGGAGATTGAAACTGCGCAACAAAATAGTAAAACTCAACACCAAGCTAAAAACACCACTCCACCAGCAAAGAAAAAAACTGCAGCGGATCATTCAACACTGGCAAATAACCAACAACATGTTGTGCAACGCAATGAATCATTGTGGAGTATTGCACAACGGATCTCTGCTGATACCCAGCAGCCTCTTCCACAGGTGATGAAGCAAATTAAAGTACAAAATGAGCATGCCTTTATCGGCGGAAATGCCAGCCGACTTAGACAAGGCTCCCATTTAAATTTCAATCTCAATTCAATCCCTGCTCGCAAAAATCAAAATGCCAATCAAGTTGCAGCAAAAACTTTAGCTGCACCTGCCGAAAAAGCCAAATATCGCTTACAACAAGCAGAAATGTCTTTGGTCGCTGAAAGCAATCAAGATTCGAGCACAGGAAGTGCCAAAAAAGACACATTACAACAAAAAACCAGCGCTGACTTATCATTAAAAGTTATGACAGCACGGGAAAAAACCGTTACATTACAAAGAAACGTAACACAGTTGGAATTGGCCTTACGCCAGAAGGATCAACGGATTCAGCTTTTAAATGCTCGACTTGCTGAGCTGCAAGATCAACTGAAAGCGCAGCAGGAAACTAAAAAACCAACACGCTGAGTTATGGAAGAAAATTCTCAAAGATTTGGATAAAAGCGGTTCTATTTTTTAAGGGGTATGGATCATGTCAACGATAATAATTGTATTACTCGTCATCGTATTGGTCGTTGCGATCGTTTTAAAGAAACGTGAGAACACTCAAAATCATGCGGCATCCAAGAAAAGTGCAAGCAAGACAGCAAAGAAAGTAGCGACGCGCACTGCACTCGCACGTGAAGAACGAGAGTCTGCCCCTCCTGCAACGACTGCAATTCCAGAAAGCTTGCGTCAAAAACTTACGCAACAAATTCAAAGCGGTAACTATCAATCTGCCGAAGCACAAATCAATCAAGCTTTAAAACAAGATAACTCCCAACATGAGCTTTATCTATTTTTACTTGATATCCATTTAGCGCAAAAAGATGACTTTGCGATTGATCAACTGATTAAGCATGTACACGCATTAAAATTAGAGGATATTGCACGGGCGGCTGAAGCAAAGAACCAAGAGCGTATAAAGAACTCTCAATCATTTGATAGTATTGACTTCAACTCGCAACCAACACAATCATCACGTATTGCAGAAGTTGAAGCTCAAAATAAAACGGCCGACTTTGATGCATTAGTTCAAACACCGGCTAAACCGACTTTTGAGGATATACAATCTGAATACACCGCTCCTGCTGAGCAAGAGAAACCTGCCGAAGCAGCGGCACAGGTTCAAGCTTTAGATTTCGACTTTTCCTTTGAACAGAAAGAAAACGTCAAACCGACAACTGAGCTACAACAGCAACCGGCTTTAGACTTTTCATCCGACTTGGCATCAGCACCTACGACTGAAGCATTATCGGGCAATGATGCAAAGCCTGAATTAGATTTTAATTTCTCTAATTTAGATGCAACATCTAGCCAGAGTGAAATAAAAAATGACAATATTACCGAAACATCTGGCTTAGATTTCAATATTGATCAATCACAACATCATAGTGAAAAGCAAGCAACGAGCGAAAAAACCGAGTTTTCTTTTGACGTTACAGAACCTACCACAGCTACTGAACCAAACCTAGAAGTCGCTGAGCCGATTCCACAGACACCAACTGTAGAATTCAACGATCCTTTAGCTCAATCATTCCCAGATTTACAGCAGTTAGATGAAGCTGAACTGAACTTAGATCTAGCTGAGCAATATATAGAGCTAGGTGCTTATGCGTCTGCCCGTGAACTATTACAAAACCATCAGCTTCAGCTAAACCAAGAACAACAACAACGTTCAGAAAAATTACTCAATAAAATAGCGTCTTGAAGCATATCGGTCTAATATAAGCAGTCTCTATGACTGCTTTTTTATGATGAAAAACTTTTTATTATGCAAAAGATCGCTTTAATTTATATGGGTGGAACTTTTGGCTGTGTTGGCGAACCGCTGATGCCAATGCCAGAACAAAATTTTTTACCTGCACTCAAAAAAGTGATTCCACCTCACTTAGATGTAGAGTGTTTTGCCGCACCCAGTATTCAAGATAGTAGCGCATGTACAGCGACTGATTGGTTGCAATTAGTACAAAAAATTCAACAGTTACAACTCAAAAATTATCAGCATTTCGTGATTATTCATGGCACTGATACCTTAAGCTATGCGGCAGCAACGCTTGCTCGTTTTTTGGGACATTCTTGTCACGCGATTATTACAGGTAGTCAGTATCCCTTACTCAATATTGAAGGAAATGATACCAGAGAGTTTACTGATGCATTGAGCAACTTATCTCTCGCACTTGAGCAAGTCATACAACGACCTGCTGGGGTTTATCTTACGTTCCATCAGCAAGTTTTCCATGCCCAAACCACCCTAAAAGTCCACACCACAGAGCTAGATGCATTTTCAGGTAAAGATGCAAATCAAGCCTGTAAAACGACGGCTGATTATTTTATTGTTCAAAATGAACATATTGAACAAGCCGCGCAACTCAGTATGCTCAATCTCATGCTACAACCGATTGGCAAAGAGCAACTAATCTCGCAGTTAAATAATATCTTGGCTGCACCACCAAATTTCCTCGTGTTTCAAGGATTCGGCACTGGCAATATCGCGGTGAATGATGAGATTTTAGCGTTATTTGATGCACTCTATCACAAGCAATGCCTTTCAATTGTCAGCACTCAAGTGACCTTTGGACAGCTTGATCAGCGTTATGCGGTGAGTGCTTGGATTAAATCAGCTAAAGTTTTGATCAATGATTGTCACTGCCATGCTGATTTATATGCAAAAGTGCTGCAAATGTATTTAAAATACCCGACCCATGATCAATGGTTTGAGCATTGGCAGCTACACTAATCTGAGGTTAAGACATGCAACGTTATGCAATCGGTATTGAATTTTGCGGTACTCAATACCGTGGTTGGCAAACCCAACAAGCGGGCATTGCAAGTGTTCAGGAAACCATTGAAAAAGTCCTCAGCAAAGTCGCCAACGAAACCATTATTTTACATGGTGCAGGACGTACCGATGCAGGCGTACATGCCACCAATATGGTGGCACACTTTGATACTGAAGCTATCCGCCCTGAACGAGGCTGGATCATGGGCGCAAATAGTCAACTTCCTAAAGATATTTCGATTCAATGGATAAAATGTATGGATGAAAACTTCCATGCACGTTTTAAAGCAATTGCGCGACGTTATCGCTATGTTGTTTATAACGCTCCAATGCGACCTGCGCTACTACACAAACAAGTCACTCATCTCTATCAAAACTTAGATGTAAAAAAAATGATCGCTGCCGCAGCAAAGTTTGAAGGCACTCATAATTTTGAATCTTTCCGCGCCGCGGCATGTCAGTCCAATCAACCAGTGCGTCATGTCAAACATTGTCGTCTGTTTGAACATGGTCGCTATCTCGTCCTCGATATTCAAGCCGATGGTTTTTTACATCATATGGTCCGAAATATTATGGGATGTTTGCTGGAAATCGGACAAGGGCTCTATGAGATTGAACATATTGACACCATGTTTGCTGCTGAAGATCGCAAGGCGGCTGGTGTAACAGCACCAGCGGATGGGCTTTATTTTATTCAGGCGTATTATCCAGAGCACTTTGACTTACCACAACCGCCACTGGGACCGCAGTGGTTAAACTTGGCTGAATAAAAAAAGCCTTATCTTTCGAGATAAGGCTTAGTTGAATCAGTTTAAATCACTGACGCTGTTTACGTTTACGATATTCCACCGGAGTTTCATTGGTCCAACGTTTAAATGCACGATAGAAAGTACTTGGTTCAGAGAAGCCAGTTAAATACACAATACGCTCGACACTTTCAGTGGTATTTGCGAGTAATTTTTTCGCTAGACGACAGCGATAATCTGAAAGAATTTGCTGAAAACTGGTATTTGCTTCGCTAAGCTGTGTTCTTAGACGGCGCGGTGTAATATTAAGTTGTGCTGCAACAGTTTCCAAGGTCGTCTCACCGCTTTCCAAGGTCGAACCAATCGCACGACGAACTTCACCAACCAAATCATAGCGCGCAAGCTCTTGTAATTTTTCAATGGCAAGCTGTTCATGCAGTTGTAGTAGCTCTGGTTCAGCTTGCCACAATGGATAATCTAACACCGCAGCATCAAAATAGAGTCGGGTCTCTTTTTGTCCTAAGCTAACGGGACAGCCAAATACTCTAAAATATTCGTCATCCTCAGCCCCTTCACTGAAATTAAAATCAATATAAATTGGCTGAAATTGACCTTCAGTAATAAACTTGAAGAAACGTAAAATACCAGAAAATACACATTCAGAAAAATGACGATTAACAAATTGGTCAGGCCATAATTGTTCACCGTTACTTAAATAACAGCGTCCATCTTCAACAATAAGTTTCGCATCAAAAGCATCACTAATCAGACGTTGGTAAGCCAGTGCTCGCTTTAAGCCCTCACCAAAGGTTTCACTACTGATAAATAAATGCTCAATCACTTGACCACGATATAGCGGTAAATATTCCCCTAAATGCAGCCCAATATCTTGATCATTACTCACATCCCGAGCAGCAATCCAAAATGCATGCTGTGCACTTAATGGCGTTCTTGCATTGGTATCAACTTGATTGAGTGCAACCCCTGCCTTTGTTAAAATCTCTTCGGTTGGTAATCCTGCTTTACGAATTGCCTGATAACCAAAGCGCAATACAACCGATGCATCTGTTAGCTGACCCACGCAGTGCCCTTCCCTGTAGATACTTTATTGTGACAATGAACAATAATTTTAGATTAACGTTGATTGACCAAACTGACAACACTATTCTGCTTCTTTTGTTAAAAAAAATTTATAAATTGTCTGACAGTTCTTTTGATTAATATCTGACAGCCTTGCTTAGCTTATATCTTGTAAATTTTAAATAAATTGACTATAATTTGCGCCTTTCCAATTTGATCTCAGGTAGGCTATGGCCAATAAAGAGGAACTCATTGAGTTCGAAGGCGTTGTCACCGAAACGCTTCCTAATACGATGTTCCGTGTACGTTTAGAAAACGGTCACGAAGTTATTGCTCACATTTCTGGTAAAATGCGTAAACACTATATCCGTATTTTGACAGGTGACAGTGTAAAAGTTGAAATGACACCTTATGATTTGACAAAGGGTCGTATCACTTATCGTGCGCGCTAAGAATTAGTGAATGCAAAAAAGCCACATCTCGTGGCTTTTTTTACAAGCGATAAGCGAATGCGCTATTTAACGGTCTAACATTGACTTAAATGTTTAAGTCATTCTCAGCAATATGTAATTATTGCTGTAATATAATATCGTCTCCAGAACGAATAGACTTAAATATGTCTCTCACGCTCTTTGATCAAATATAAAAATTATTTATTCCAAAAATAAGGAAATAGTCACAATGCATTATAAATTTTTTATTATTTTCTTCGCATTACTATTACAAGGCTGCGCAACACTTGGATGGCAATCTGTTCAACTGCAAGATTACTTACAACCTTATATTGGGCAGTCGGCTGATGACATTCAACACAAGCTCAATTTGAACGATTTAGGCTTTCAAACGTTAAAACAACCTCGAAAAACTGATAATTCTTTGATTTTCACCGTATTGCGTCCAATCAATATTCCTGTACCGATGCCACAATCCTTTGGTGAATCTGGTTCAGGTATGGGAAGTTCTACTCGTATAGCTACGGTTCAAACGGGTCAGCAATCCTACGATGTGAATTTTTATTGTCATATTATTTTTGAGTTAGATCAGCAACAGATTGCGCGTTCAATTCGCTATGAAGGCAAAGCTTGCTAAATCTATATCCCAAATAAAAAACGCAGCCTTAGCTGCGTTTTTTATTTATAAGCATCTAGTTGAGTGCAGAAACAACCGCTTCACCCATCGCATCTGTACCCACTTTGGTCATGCCTTCAGACATAATATCTGCGGTACGTAAACCTTGATCCAATACTTGACCTACAGCATCTTCAATCGCTTTAGCTGCTGCTTCTTCACGGAAGGTATAACGCAACATCATCGCAACTGAAAGCACAGTAGCAAGTGGATTTGCGACATTTTGACCTGCGATATCTGGTGCAGAACCATGACATGGTTCGTACATGCCTTTGCCCTTTTCATCCAATGATGCTGAAGGCAACATACCGATTGAACCCGTTAACATTGCCGCTTCGTCCGACAAAATATCACCAAATAAATTACCAGTCACAATGACATCAAATTGTTTCGGTGCGCGAACCAATTGCATCGCGGCGTTATCAACATACATATGCGACAACTGAATATTTGCATATTGCGCTTGCTGCAAATCAGTCACCGTTTGCTTCCACAACTCGGTCACTTCAAGCACATTGGCTTTATCGACTGAGCAGACTTTGCCACCACGTAATCCAGCTAGCTCAAAGGCAACCTTAGCAATACGTTTAATTTCACTTTCTGAATATACGTCGGTGTTATAGCCTTGCTTCTCGCCATTTTCTAGTTCACGAATACCACGAGGCTGACCGAAATAAATACCGCCCGTGAGCTCGCGAACAATCAAGATATCTAAACCTGCAACAATTTCAGGCTTCAAACTCGAAGCATCAGCTAATTGTGGGTACAGAATCGCTGGACGTAGGTTTGCAAATAAATTGAGTTCACTGCGGATTTTAAGTAACCCGCGCTCAGGACGGATAGAACGCTCAATGCTATCCCATTTTGGACCACCGACAGCACCCAATAAAATTGCATCTGCTTTTTTGGCTTGTTCACTGGTCACAGCTGGATAGGGTTCGCCATGCGTATCAATTGCTGAACCACCGAGCAAACCATGCTCCCATGTCAAACCTAGATTAAATTTATGATTGACCTTGGTCAAAACTTTTTCAGCAGCACCCACGATTTCAGGGCCAATACCATCACCCGCTAAAATTAAAATATGTTTAGACATCTATTTTTCCAGTTTGATATAAGCAGTTTACACTGCAAGCCAATTAAACTTTTTTCTCAACAAACTCACCTAAGCCATTACGGACATCATAAGATCGGCAAAAACGGCGAATGGTGCGTTGCTCTTGCTGTAAATCAACACATAACGGGTCAGGTGCAGATACGTTCAACAAACTCCCTGAGCCTTTTGGCCTATCTCTATACATCTTAAAGGTATAGTTTAAATAAGGCTTGAACTCATGAATGACATGGAAAGTCTCTGCACGATCTAAGGAGATTGGATAAAAGCGAATCACGACTTCATATTCTTTGGCAGGAACACTCAGATAGACTTGTTGTTTTCGACTAAAAACCGAACCTTGTAGTCTCACAATGCCTCGCTCCATCGCCTCTCGACTGATGCGATGCGAGGTCGCATTAATCACCTCAGTATCATCGATACGTGCAAATTCACAATTTTCTACGCCTGAACAATATAAAGTTGCGTTATTCGCTCTCTGCTCTAAAGTATTTTGAGCAATACGAACTTGATCAACCACATTTTGTGTGTTCTGACAGGCAGTTAAAGTCGTACCAACACATAAACACAGCAAAATATTGCGTGCTAATATCCTTCTCATTGTTCGGGCCCAGTCCTCATGTCATATCAACATGCAAGCAAAATAATCTTTGTTTGCATGTTAACAAGAGTTGTATCGCTATGCCATGATTATGTTCAAATTGTATTCAAACAACTAGGCTTTGATTTCATCAAACACCCAAGGACGCACTTGTTTGGCTTTCGCTTCAAAATCTCGAATCTCGTCAGCCACTTGTAAAGTTAAACCAATGTCATCTAAACCATTCAATAAACAATGTTTGCGGAATGGATCAATTTCAAAGTTGAAGGCCTCGCCTGTTGGCGTACGTACTTGTTGTGCTTCCAAATCAATGGTCAATTCATAACCTTCTTCAGCACATTCTTTAAATAACTGATCCACAATCTCTTCAGATAAGATCACAGGCAACATGCCATTTTTAAAACAGTTATTAAAGAAAATATCTGCAAAGCTTGGCGCAATCACGGTACGGAAACCATATTCATTGAGTGCCCAAGGCGCATGTTCACGACTTGAACCACAACCAAAATTGGTACGCGCTAGCAAAATCGTTGAACCTTGATAACGAGGCTGATTCAAGACAAAATCAGGGTTTTTAGGACGTTTACTAATGTCTTGACCTAAATAGCCTTCATCTAAATAGCGTAATTCATCAAATAAGTTATCGCCGAAGCCAGTGCGCTTAATTGATTTTAAAAACTGTTTCGGAATAATTAAATCAGTATCCACATTGGCACGATCTAAAGGTGCAACAATACCTTGTTCTACAGTATATTTTTCCATGATTTTGCTCCCTTAGAATGAACGAACATCAACGAAGTGACCTGCAATCGCTGCCGCAGCTGCCATCGCTGGACTGACTAAATGGGTACGCCCACCATTGCCCTGACGACCTTCAAAGTTACGATTTGAGGTTGATGCACAATGCTCACCTGATTGTAACTTATCAGCATTCATCGCCAAACACATTGAGCAACCCGGTTCACGCCATTCAAAACCTGCTTCCAAGAAAATTTGATCCAAACCTTCTTGCTCTGCCTGCTGTTTTACCAAACCAGAACCTGGAACGATCATCGCCTGTTTAATGCTTGAAGCCACCTTACGACCTTTCACGACTTCGGCAGCGGCACGAATATCTTCAATACGTGAGTTGGTACATGAACCAATAAAGACACGATCCAATTGGATATCAGACAAAGCCTGCCCCGCGTTTAAGCCCATATATTGATAAGCGCGTGTCCAATCATTACGTTGTACATCATCTTTGGCTTGTTCTAAAGTCGGTACTGCTTGCGTAACTGGGATTACCATTTCTGGAGAGGTTCCCCAAGACACTTGCGGCTCGATCTCTGCGCCATTCAATACAACGACCGCATCAAACTCAGCGTCTTCATCAGAATGTAAAGTATTCCAATATTCTACCGCTTGTTCCCACTGCTGGCCTTTAGGTGCATAGTTACGATCCTTCACGTAGGCAATAGTCTTGTCATCCACTGCAACCATACCCACACGCGCACCCGCTTCAATCGCCATATTGCAAACTGTCATACGGCCTTCAATCGACATATCACGGAACACTTGTCCGCCAAACTCGATTGCATAACCTGTACCACCAGCCGTACCAATCTTGCCGATGATGGCCAAAACCACATCTTTCGATGTCACGCCTTTGCCCAATACACCATCCACACGGACTAACATATTTTTAGATTTTTTCTGTACTAAGCATTGTGTTGCCAATACATGTTCAACTTCTGATGTCCCAATCCCATGTGCCAAACAACCAAAAGCGCCATGCGTTGCCGTATGCGAGTCACCACAAACCACGGTCATACCCGGTAAAGTTAAACCTTGCTCTGGACCTACAACATGCGCAATCCCTTGGCGAATGTCATTAATCCCAAACTCAACGATATTAAATGTTTTACAGTTATCGTCTAAGGTTTGCACTTGGATACGAGAGGTTTCGTCTTCAATTCCTGCAATCCCCTGTTCACGCTCTTTTTTAGAGGTTGGAACGTTATGGTCAGGTGTTGCGACATTGGCACTTAAACGCCATGGTTGACGCCCAGCAAGCTGTAAACCCTCAAAGGCTTGAGGACTGGTGACTTCATGCAATAAGTGACGATCAATGTAAATTAAGCATGAACCATCATCACGTTGCGTTACTAAATGGTCATCCCATAATTTGTCATACAATGTTTTGCCTGCCATGTCGTCGCTCTCCATCGTGCTTGTCATAGGACTGGGTAATTTAATCTTAGACTGATTATAACAATCGTTTTACATAAAACTAATTTATCATTTTTATAAATTAACAAACTTTTTGGAATAATACTTTATAACCTCAACAATCAATCTACCTCTCGCCAAGGAAAAGAATCCTAAATCAAACAGATACCTTTTTTCAAAAAATTAAAGCTTATTTTTCAACTTATTTTATTGATACACAAATCAGTTATTCATAAATCCAATCACCAGCAATCAAAATTTCTTTTTTACATTACAAGTGATAATGATTATTATTTAAATAATTAAAATTTACGATGGTGATGGCAATGGCGAATATTCAACAATTCGTAATAAACAATCAACGGACGCTCAAAAAGACCTTGAGTTACTACATCTTACATATTAGTGTTGCTATGCTAGTCGCCTATGCGATTACTGGAAACTTACTCGTTTCCGCAACCTTGAGCTTACTTGAACCCACTGTACAGGCTTTTGCTTTTTTCTTTCATGAAAAAGTGTGGAGTCGTTTTAGTTAAATGGCATGAAGTAAATCAAGATCTGGGTTAAATTTTTAAAATGTTCTTGGATACATCCCTATGAACCTTGCTGCATTTGAAGCATTTGTAAAAGTGATGGAAACTGGTTCTATTTCTATCGCGGCAGAACAATTATTTATAACACAACCTGCGGTCACCAAACGGATTCATAGCTTAGAAGAGTATTTTGATGTCAAGCTATTTGAATCCGCAGGACGGGGAATACAACCCACCTATGCTGCACACTCACTGTTGCCTAAAGTAAGAGGTTGGCTCAATGAACTTGGCGAGATTCATCATACTTTAAGCCATGAGCAAGCGCAGGTACAAGGTCGTTTAAAAATCGGGACCAGCCATCACATCGGCTTGCATCATCTAGCAGAACCACTCAAAAACTTTGTGCAACATTTTCCGAAAGTCACTTTAGATGTTCATTTTGTCGATTCTGAACAAGCGCATGAGCACGTACTCGCTGGAGAGTTAGAGCTTGCATTTTTGACCTTGCCACCAGTTGGGGATGATCGTCTTCGCTATGTGACGATTTGGAATGATCCTTTGGTTTTTGTCGCATCGCCCTTTCATCCTTTAGCACAACAACAAAACCTGAAGCTCGAAGACCTAATTGCCTACCCAAGCTTACTTCCAGCAGCGCACACTTATACCAGTCAAATCACTCTGGCTGAATTCGAGAAAAAAGGCTTAAAGCCTAAGATCAGCATGAGCAATAACCCGTTAGAATCCATCAGAATGTTGGTTTCGATTGGCTTAGGTTGGTCAGTGTTACCAAAGACATTGCTCAATCATGATTTAAAACAATTAGATCTAAATCTGGATATGCAGCGCCAATTGGGCATGGTATGGCACCCTGCCCGCATTCAGTCTAAAGCTGCTGAAGAGTTGATTAATATGATGACTTAAATCGACCAGTCTTGGATTTCCCACGCTTGTTCTTGAGCGAGTGTTTCTAAGCGGTCATCTGGATTCACCGCAATGGCATGGGTTGCATATTCCAATAAGAAACGGTCATTAATCGAATCTGAATAAGCCCAAGATTCATGGACCTCACGACCTGCTAACCATTGATCCAATCGCACCAGCTTGCCTTTTTGATAGCATGGCACACCCGTTACTTTACCCGTATATTTGTCTGCAATCACTTCAGCATTGGTGGCAATAATTTCAGTAATGCCAAATTCACGAAAAATCGGTGCTGTAATAAAATCACTGGTCGCGGTAATTCCCACAATCGCATGCCCCAACGCTTGATGTCGTTGAATTGCCTCAAAACCTTTAGGGCGCATTTGTGGACGAATCACTTTTTGCATAAATAACTGATGAAGTTCCGTTAAATAGGCATTGTCATGTTTGGTCAAAAACTCAAAAACAAATTCATTATAAGCAATCGGATCAAGTTGCCCTGCTTTATAGTCTTCATAAAACTTGTCATTCATTTGACGATGATGAACTGGATCGACCAAAGCTTCATTGACCAAAAATTCACCCCACGAATGGTCAGAATCGGTATTTAACAGGGTGTGATCTAAATCAAACAAAGCCAATTTCATATAAATGCTCATTTAAATGCAAATTAAAGAAAAAAAACGTAAATCTATTTCCGTAAGTCACTAAAAATTCGTTAAGATCATAGCAATTTTAAACATTTTACTTTGATCTTTTTCGAGTTGGACGTGCAAGCGTGACTGTCCCCGATATCAAAGTCAACGATATAGACAAAATTTAGGTAGCCAAATGATCGACTCAGAAGGTTTCCGACCCAACGTCGGGATCATTTTGGCAAACGATGACGGACACGTCTTATGGGCAAAACGCATTGGTCACAATGCTTGGCAATTTCCACAAGGAGGTATCCAGTTTGGAGAAACCCCTGAGCAGGCACTTTACCGTGAACTGAGAGAAGAAGTCGGTTTATTGCCCGAACACGTCCAAATTATAGCGCAAACTAAAGGTTGGCTGCGTTATCGTTTGCCACATCGGTACATTCGGTCAGATTCAGATCCGATATGTATTGGACAAAAGCAAAAGTGGTTTTTACTGAAATTAACGGCTTCGCCCCATCATATTCAGTTAAACCTATCAGACCCACCCGAGTTCGATGAATGGCAATGGGTGAGTTACTGGTATCCATTGGGTCAAGTGGTCAACTTCAAACGTGATGTTTACCGTAAAGCCATGATGGAATTGTGCATACAATTACCTCAGCGTTAATTGTTATAGAATCATCATTTTAAGCAATGATTTTAAACAAGAGAGCTGTTATAAATAGGCATATAACGATTTATAAATTGGAGTAAACATCCATGTCAAACATGCAACTCGACACCCTCAGACGCATTGTGCAAGAAATCAATGCGTCCGTCAGTTTGCATGACTCTTTGGACATTATGGTCAATCATGTGGCTGAAGCGATGCACGTGGATGTATGCTCTATTTACCTTTTAGATGAGCGTAATCGTCGTTATGTGTTGATGGCCTCAAAAGGTTTAAACCCTGAATCCGTTGGACAAGTATCTTTAAGTGTCGGTACAGGTTTGGTCGGTTTAGTCGGTCAACGCGAAGAAATTGTCAACTTAGACAATGCGCCGAAACATGAACGCTTTGCTTATTTGCCTGAAACAGGTGAAGAATTATTTAACTCATTCCTTGGCGTACCCGTGATGTATCGCCGTAAGGTTATGGGTGTTTTGGTGGTCCAAAATAAGGAATCACAAGACTTTAGTGAAGCGGCTGAATCCTTTCTGGTCACGCTATGCGCACAACTGTCTGGTGTGATCGCGCATGCCCATGCCGTAGGGAATATTGACGTTTTCCGCAAACCCAACGGCGGCTCTACCTATAAGACCTTTCAGGGGGTGTCGGGTGCGGGTGGTATCGCCTTAGGTCGTGCGATTGTACTTTATCCCCCTGCTGATTTAGCCGTGATTCCAGATCGCGAAGCTGAAGACATTAGCGATGAATTAGAATTACTCGATCAAGCGATTGCTTCAGTTCGTATAGAAATTCAGTCCTTAGATGAAAAAATGCAAGATTCCCTCATGTCGGAAGAGCGTGCTTTATTTAGCGTGTTCTTACGGATGTTAGATGAAAATGCACTGCCAAGTGAAATTAAAGACCATATTCGCTCAGGAAGTTGGGCACAAGGCGCGGTGCGGAAGGTGATTGATAAACACATCGCCCTCTTTGCACAAATGGAAGATGACTACCTACGAGAACGAGTTTCCGACCTTAAAGACTTAGGTCGTCGAATTCTCGCTTGCTTGCAGGAAAATGATACCAGTCATCGTGAGCTTAGTCCTGATAGCATCCTCATCGGTGAAGAAATCAGTACCGCAGCGCTCGTTGAACTTCCTGTTGATAATATTGCGGCGATTGTGACCTCCGAAGGTGCAGCCAATTCACATATGGTGATTGTGGCACGTGCACTCGGGATTCCAACAGTTGTGGGCGTAACCGAGTTACCGATTACCACGCTTGATGATATTGAGATGATTGTCGATGCTTATCAAGGACGGATCTTCGTCAATCCACCACGTCGATTACGCCAACGTTATAAAGAAGTCCAAAAAGAAGAAGAACAAATTGCCAAAGATTTAAAGCAGTATGAGACCAAAGATGCGATCACACCCGATGGCGTCGCGATCCCCTTGTTCGTCAATACCGGTTTAATGATTGATGTGGTGCGTGGGGTACAACGCGGTGCCAAAGGTGTCGGGCTATATCGTAGTGAAATTCCATTTATGCTGCGTGAACGCTTCCCAGGTGAAGAAGAACAACGTGCGATTTACCGCCAACAACTCAGTCATTTCGCCAATAAGCCTGTGATTATGCGAACACTGGATATTGGTGCGGATAAAGATCTGCCGTATTTTAGTATTGAAGAAGAGAACTCCGCATTGGGCTGGCGTGGCTTGCGCTTTACGCTGGATCATCCTGAGATTTTTTCTGCACAAATCCGTGCGATGCTAAAAGCCAGTATTGGTTTAAATAATTTACATATCTTGCTGCCAATGGTGACCAGTGTCAGTGAAGTTGAAGAAGTGCTGTACTTATTTGAACGTGACTGGATTGCAGTTCAAGAAGAAGAGCAAGTCAAAATCACCAAACCCAAACTCGGCATTATGGTTGAAGTGCCAAGCGTGCTGTTTCAAATTGATGAGTTTTCGGAACTGGTTGATTTCTTTTCTGTGGGTTCAAATGATTTAACGCAATATTTATTGGCTGTCGATCGTAATAACCCGCATGTGGCCAATGTCTACTCACATCTACACCCCTCGGTTTTACGCGCACTGCGACAACTGGTACAAGATTGCCATAAGTATCAAAAACCGATCAGTATTTGTGGGGAAATGGCAGGTGATCCCTTGTCCGCAATTCTGTTGATGGCAATGGGCTTCGATACTCTTTCTATGAGCTCAAGTAATATTTTAAGGGTCCGAAAGGCGATTTGTCATATTCCAATGAGTGATGCAAAACGGCTATTAGATGAAGTCTTACGTATGAATAATCCACTGCTGATTAAGAGCTGGCTAGAGCATTATTTTAGAACACATGGTTTAGCGGATATGGTTAAATCAAATCGTTTGGTCAACGCCTAGAACAGAGAATGCTAGCGAATCAACATGAATAAAAGGGTGATCCTCTTCTGAGCGTCACCCTTTCTTGTTAGATATTATTATTTTAAATAAATCTGTTGCTTGCCGCTTCCCAGTTTAACACGAGGGAATTTTCGGTCGTAGTCAATCACAATCGCATCTTTTCCTGTCAAATTCTGAGTAGCCGATTCCCATGTCACGTAATAAGTAATCTCAGCGTCTCCGCGGACCGTCGGTTGAATCAGCTTTTTATGATCTGCTGGCACTGTAAAATTCACAGTAAACGGAACTTGAGAAACCTGAACTTGCTTTTGTTGAATTAAGGTCGCAGGCGCATCGGCCAAACCTGTTTCCAACGCATATAAACTGACTGTACCCTGCTGTTGCGGCACGCTATAGATATTATTTCCAACAAATTCGACCGTTACTGTATTTGATTGAGTGGTTTTCAAGCCACTATGGGGAGCAACTGAGCTACAACCAGCCAGAAGAGTCACTGACAAACCTAAGCCATAAGCAATTTTTTTCATTTTTCTATCCCAAAACAGTTAGACTCAAAAATACCATGAAATAAAATCAATTCATTTTCACTTACATATTTCTAGCATTTAAGCTTATAAATTCCATATCAATTGAAGTTGCTAAATCACCTTATTTACACAACACCAACATGTATTTGCGCTACAACGTCTAAATACATTCATGCTGTCTTCATGCAAGCAGTTTTTCATTCTGACCGCTACCATCCCAGAAAAATATAGAATAAACATCTATTTTTTAAATATTTTTTAACTTTCTTAACAATTCATATATCAACATGAATTAAGTTAAAGTTTAAGATTTAAACAGCTTCAATCGAATAAAGCATTTAAGACATCAACTTTAATCCATTGGAAAAAAGAGTTTTATCCACCTAGAGTAAAAGTACAAAGGCTGCACCTAATTATGGTAAATATTATTTAGGCATCTATCACGATACCCAATCGAGCCATGATTAGGCTGTAACGGTCCAACTTTCATAACGGTCTAATAGTCAGGCTGATTTCAGATCACCCTGATGGAGAAGAAACATGAGCCAAGATGACAAAAAATGTCCTTATAGCCAACTTACAACAGACTTTGGTGCGCCCGTCGTTGACAACCAAAATAGTTTAACTGCGGGCGCTCGAGGACCACTCCTTGCCCAAGACTTGTGGCTAAATGAAAAACTTGCCAATTTTGTGCGTGAAGTGATTCCTGAGCGTCGTATGCATGCCAAAGGTTCAGGTGCATTTGGTACATTTACGGTCACCCATGATATTACCCAATACACTCGCGCTAAAATTTTTAGTGAAATCGGCAAAAAAACTGAAATGTTCGCCCGTTTTACCACCGTTGCTGGTGAGCGTGGTGCTGCTGATGCGGAACGTGATATTCGCGGTTTTGCCCTTAAGTTTTATACTGAAGAAGGCAACTGGGATATGGTCGGGAATAACACACCTGTGTTCTTTTTACGTGACCCACGTAAATTCCCAGATTTAAATAAAGCAGTGAAACGCGACCCTAAAACAAATCTGCGTAGTGCAACCAATAACTGGGATTTTTGGACTTTACTGCCAGAAGCACTGCATCAAGTGACTATTGTAATGTCAGACCGAGGAATTCCTGCCAGCTATCGTCATATGCATGGCTTTAGTAGCCACACCTATAGTTTTATTAACGCAGCCAATGAGCGCTACTGGGTAAAATTCCACTTTAGAACACAACAAGGCATCAAAAACCTCACTGATGCAGAAGCAGGTGAATTGGTTGGTCAAGATCGTGAAAGCCATCAACGTGATTTATTTGATGCGATAGAACGTGGCGACTATCCAAAATGGACGTTGTGTGTACAAATCATGCCTGAACAAGATGCTGAAAAAGTTCCCTACCATCCATTTGATTTAACCAAAGTTTGGCCTCATGGTGACTATCCACTCATCGAAGTTGGGGAGTTTGAGCTAAATCGTAATTCAGAAAACTTTTTCTTGGATGTTGAACAATCCGCCTTTGCACCGAGCAACCTCGTTCCTGGCATTAGCGTTTCACCAGATAAGATGTTACAAGCACGTCTATTCAACTATGCCGATGCCCAACGTTATCGTTTAGGTGTGAATTATCAACAAATTCCAGTCAACGCAGCACGCTGCCCTGTTCACAGCAATCACCGTGATGGTCAAGGGCGTACCGATGCCAATTACGGTGCTTTACCACACTACGAACCGAATAGTTTCGGTCAATGGCAAGAACAAGCGCAGTACAAAGAACCACCATTGAAAATCAATGGCGATGCTGATTTCTGGGATTTCCGTGAAGACGATAATGACTACTTTAGCCAACCCCGCGCACTATTTGAATTAATGGAACCTGAGCAACAACAGGCGTTGTTTGACAATACAGCGGGCGCGATGGGTGATGCACTAGACTTTATTAAATATCGCCATATTCGTAACTGCTATGCGTGTCACCCCGCTTATGGTGAAGGTGTCGCACAAGCATTAGGTTTAACTGTAGCTGATGCTCAAGCCGCACGTGCAACCGATCCAGCGAGACATTTACCAAGCTTTCTTTAATTTTTGAAGTACAAAAAAAGCCATCCTCGGATGGCTTTTTTTACCCAAACAATTTAAAGCTACAAACTCAAATGCAAAATAGGGAAAGGTTTGCCCAATCCGTCCAGTGGGGAACGAGAAATGACTTTAAAGCCTAAACATTCATAGAAACCAACTGCCTGTGGATTTTGTTCATTGACATCCACGTTAGTCGCACCAAGCTGTTCAACTGCATAAAATAACAACTGCTTGCCAATGCCTTGACCTCGTGCTGCGTTTCGAATAAACAACATCTCAATCTTTTTCTCTGCCACACCAACAAAGCCCAAAATCGTACCTGTATCACTTTTCATACACTTTAAAGTGACTGCTGGAAAAGCCTGTTCCATAATGATTGGCTTAAAAAAGGCAATATCATCGTCACTAATAAAATCATGTGTTGCTCGAACAGAATCCTCCCAAACGGCTAGTAGTTCTGCATAGTTTTCAGGATGTACAGCATCTAGGACCATAGTTTTTTCACATTTAAAAACAACAAATCAAGATTTAGCTTAAGTATTAAGCACGTATAAAATGCCCTTCACGAATACAATAAAAAGGACTAATCAATCTTGAAGATGATTTCATTGCATGCATCAATTCATTTTCTGGCGTATCACGGTCTTCATCCGTCAACTGAAAAGTTCGATAATGAATCGCCAAAGAACGGTGGGCATGGAGATCTAAATGAGCGTGGAATGCATCCTGTGGATTCATATGCACATAATGCATCAATTTACGCGGTTCATATGCACCGATAGGCAATAATGCAACTCTTGCATCACCATAACGTTCATGAATTTGTTTGAAGTGTCCCCCATAGCCAGAATCACCAGCAAAGAAACAATGCCCAGTTTTAGCTAAAAGTGAAAAGCCCCCCCACAACGCCCGATTTTGATCTCTAAATCCTCGTCCAGAAGCATGCTGCGCAGGGGTATAAGCGATCTTTAATTCATCATGAAACGGTATCTCCTGCCACCAATCCATTTCAATGACATGAAAGTATTTCGGCATGTAATAGCCATTGCCCAAACCCGTATAAATTGGCATTTCAAACTTCTGATGTAACCAATCCAGAGTTGCTAAGTCCATGTGATCATAATGATTATGACTCAGCAAAACCCCATGAATAGTTGGCAAATGCTCTAAAGCTATGCCTGCGGTACACACACGCTGCGGCCCTCGCCCTTGTCTTGGGCTGGCATATTCACACCAAACTGGATCGGTCAAAAAATTATAAGGGCCGATTTGAATCAAAACAGTAGCATGACCAATAAACCACATTTGCCAATCATTGAGATCTGCATGCGGACGGTTTTGTGGCAATTCCAACATCTGATTACGCAGATTCAATTCTTGCGCAGGATCAACACGCCATGTAAAAGACTTACGCGTCGCAAGCCATTTAAATAAAGCTTTACGACCCAACGATACTAAAGGTCTTTCTAGATTATAAAAACGATCAATACCAGAATGCTCAGAAGCCTCGTGTGGAAATGGAGGTTTCTCCCAAGTGTGGCTCAAGCAAGATTGTGTCGGCAATTGATAGGTTAATGTCGGCTTATCTTTCATGTACGTCTTCTTTGGTGGAATCCAATCGCATGAGGCATCAGCGAATATGTATTAAATGATAAGAAGTCTTTCAATCTAAATTTTATCAAATCAATAGATTGTATAATTTTTAAAGGATTTTATTTCATCCAAATCATCGACTTCAATCCTCACATAAGGTTCTTAGTTATGCTGATTTTCTCTAGTCGAGTCAATATAATTTTATTGCTGATCCTCATTGTTTACTTAATTTATGTAAGCTGACGTAATCCATTTTTTCCAAAACCTAAAATGAATAAAAAAAAACAGCCGATTAATACGACTGTTTTCTGCTTTATTTTATTAGAACTGTTTCATCACTATTTAGCCTCTTTATATTTCTCCCATAGGGAGCATGAGGAACGATTGAAGTTTCGCAAGGGAATTGATGAAAGAAATCTATTTTTTATACGTTACTAAAAAATGCAGCGAACTGTTGATAACTTGGTCGTTGGCTGACATTTTCTAAATAACGCTCTATTGCAGGATGAGGTTCTATTTCATTCATTTTTAACTGCCAAAATAACATCGCGGCGACCATCACATCCGCCGCAGTAAACTGAGCCCCACATAAATATGGATCCGCTTCACTTAACCCCTGCACAAAAGCAGTATAAACATCTTGATCGTCACCATATCCAACAAACATCTTCTGTTCTGGTTTTATAGTTATACCGAGCATTTTATTGGTCGATGCAGCATCCCACGGTCCCGAAATAAACATCAACCAACGATAATAAATACCGCGCTGAGGATCATCCAATGCAGGCGCTAAACCTTTTTCTATAAACTTATCTGCCAAATAAGCACAAATAGCGCCTAACTCATAAATCACAACCCCATCATCAACCAAAACAGGAACTTTGCCAAAGGGATTAATTTTTAAATATTCAGGCGTTTTCATTTCCGTTTCAAAGGCAACTTCAATGCGTTCACATTCAATGCCAAGTTCGATCAGTAGCCAATCGACCACCACACCACGAGATTGAGAATTGGTATAAAGTTTAAGTGTCATTTTCATTTTTCCTTGTTTGTTGGTCTTATTTAAATGTAATGGTTTTGATTGTCAGTTTTTGTCAGTAGTCGAATGGCAGACTTCTTTTATCCACCATTGTTGAAAGAGTTGTTGTTTAAATTGGGGGTACACATCCTGACTCAAGGTTAATTGTTGAATACGATCAATCCGAAAATTTCGAAAATCATTGCGCAACTCACACCAAGCAGCTAAAACGATTTTGTCATTAAAATACCCCAACGCAAAAGGCCATACCGTTCTAGCACTTATTCGTTGCTGTTCATCCGCATAGTTCATTGAAATTTTGACTTGTTGCCGAATCGCCAAACGTATTTGCTCAACCCATTGTTCATCGACAGGCAACCAAATACTAAATGCTCTTAATGTGGTTTGTTGTAATAAATGCTGGCAATGTTCAGGTAATACTGCATTTAACTTAGCTAACACCGAAGTTGATGCAGATTTTAAGGCTTGATCTGGAATGTCATTCAACCAATTTAAAGCCAAGAAAATCGCTTCTATTTCAGTTTCATTTAAGGTCATCGGCGGGAGTAAGAAATTTTCTTTAAGTTGAAAACCCAAACCAGCGGCAGCCTCTATATTGACTCCTTGTGCTCGTAAACTTTCAATGTCACGATAAATACTACGTTGGCTGATCTGCAAGCGCTCAGCCAATACCTGTGCAGTCACAGGATAGCGATATTCTCTTAACAGTTGCAAAAGATTGAGCAGGCGAATTGAACGACTCATGGTTTTCCTATTTTTATTATGGCTGATGGGAAAGCGTACTTCCCCATCTTTTTATCATTTTCAAATGGCTTAACTTTCTGTTAAAGCATTCACCTGCAAGATACGCTGTAAGTAACCCTGTAATTCCTGAACATTATGAGCAATCGTTAAAGGTTGATAACGTTGTAAAGTTTCAATGCTATGCACACCGTAACTCACACCGATACGATGCATATTCAGATTTTGTGCCATCTCAAGATCATAACTGGTGTCCCCCACCATAATCGCACGTGCCGCATCCACCTGCATTTCGGCAAGAATTTCTTGCAGCATCAACGGATCTGGCTTGGACTTGGTTTCACTGGCAGCACGGGTAATATCAAAAATATCATGGCTATTGGTTTGACTGAGTACACGATCTAAACCTTTCCGACTTTTTCCTGTGGCAACCGCAAGTTTCAAACCTTGCTGCTTTAAATCCATGAGTAATTCAGCAACGCCACTAAACCAAGCATCACCTTTAGAGTTAGCAACATAATGATCTGCATAGCATTGCAAAATATCTTGCTGTAAATGTGGCACTTGAGGAAATAAGATTTGCATCACTTCAGGCAAGCCTAAACCAATAATACTTTTCGCAGCTTCATCCGTTAACGGTTGCTCGAATTGTTGTGCTGCATGCTGCAAGCTTGCCACAATCTGCCCAACGGAATCGAATAAAGTGCCATCCCAATCAAAAATCACCAGCTCAATGCTGTGACTGATTGCTATTTTATCAATTTGGCTCAAGGCTTTTTTCTCAACTCGTCTATAACCTGTTGCATATCCTCAGGCATCGGCGCTTCAATCACTGGATAGTTTGGTATTTCCAAACGCATCGCATGTAAACACAAGCGTCTTGCTTCTGGACCCGCATAAGGTGTGTTGTGTCCATATTTATCATCGCCAATCAGCGGATGACCAATACTTAAACCATGCACACGAATTTGATGGGTACGACCAGATAAAGGTGAGGCATTGATCAGGGTTGCTGTCTTAAAGCGCTCTACCACCTTCCATTCTGTTTTACTCGGTTTACCCTCTTTGGTGACTCGAACCCGACGCTCACCGTTAGAAAGCTCATAGCGAAGTAAAGGTGCATCAATCATTTGTTGATCCAAACTGACTTGCCCTTTTACTATCGCAGTATAGGTTTTCTGTATTTTGTGCTCGCGCAGTAAATCCTGTAGCAGTTTTAAGGTACTCCGCTTTTTACTGATCATCACCAAACCAGAGGTATCACGGTCAATACGGTGAATCAACTCTAAATATTTTTTCCCCGTCGCGGCACGTAAAGCCTCAATTAAGCCATACGCAACACCACTACCACCATGTACTGCGATACCGGATGGCTTATTCACCACCAACAGTCCTTCATCTTCATACACGACACGACTGAGTAAGCTTTGCGCCACACCATCACTCACAGGTACATCGCTTTCATCTTTTTGTTCATAGCGAATCGGTGCGACACGAATTTGATCCCCAATCGCCAAACGCGTCTCTGCTTTCACGCGTTTTTTGTTGATACGAACTTGCCCTTCGCGAATTAAACGATAAATTCGACTTTTTGGCACACCTTTCAATCGGGTAAATAAAAAGTTATCAATTCGCTGCCCTAATTGATGCTCATCCACTTCAAACCAAGTGACACTTTGCCATTGCTGTGTAGAATTCATACGCTCGATTAATCCAAGATTTACTAAATATGATTAAAAAATGATCATTTAGCTAAGTTATTTCACAAGAAACCTAAACTTAGCCCATAGGCAGATGCCGCAAGGTTTGGTATATTCATCACACGGATACCCTCGTAAGTGAGCGTCAAATCGAAAATTTTATTTAGTTAAAATTTCAAATAGATGAGAAACTCACCAATAGCTCGAATAGGTCCTAAAGAATTATGCCGACGCCGAAGGCTTATTATATCGGCAAAATGACAAACTGTTGCGTTTAATTGTGCATCTGCACATACAGTTTGTTCATAAAAAATATGTCGCCAGCAAATTTGTTGGTTATTAAACGTAAACTGATCCACATCAGACAATTTGCTCCCTGATGTCGCATTCAGGCTAAAGCGTTGATGCATTGGAACTGCCAAGCACAGATACGATGATCATTCCGTATCGAGACTTCCAGATGGATCGACTTCAATGCTTAAGACAATGAAAGTCACCATCCAATGCACCGCTCACCCGCCAGTGAAGCGTACAGGACACTTTGATTACATCGGGTCTAGTGGTATTTCACAGATGCATGACATGGATGAAATACCAATAGCTCCAAGATTGAAGCAGGATTGCTTACATCGAAAGAACCGTATCAAAGCCCGAAACTGGATATTACAGTCAGTGGTTTCAGAGCATCATATATAAAGTTGCTTCTGAGTCTTGATCGCGCCAACTTGATGTTTGTTCAAAAGTATTGAGCTCGTTGTTTGTGTGCATCACTATTAGGTGTCACACCCATGAAACGTATGTTGATTAATGCAACCCACGCCGAAGAAGTTCGCGTTGCACTTATCACTGATAATCGTCTTTACGATTTCGATTTAGAAAATCGTACTCGTGAACAGAAAAAATCAAATATCTATAAAGGTCATGTCACTCGTGTTGAACCGTCTTTAGAAGCGGTTTTCGTCGAGTACGGCGCACAGCGTCAAGGCTTTTTATCAATGCGAGAAATTGCAAACTCGTATTTCAAAGCTGACCCTCGCCAAACCTCAAATATCCGTGAACTCATCACCGAAGGAACTGAGTTACTGGTTCAAGTTGAAAAAGAAGAACGCGGCAACAAAGGTGCTGCACTTTCAACGTTCATCTCACTTGCTGGTCGCTATTTAGTATTAATGCCAAACAACCCGAAAGGTGGTGGTATTAGCCGTCAGATTTCAGGTTCAGTCCGTGAAGAACTGAAAGAAATTTTAGCATCATTAAACCTTCCTCGCGGCATGAGCGTGATTGTACGGACTGCTGGTATCGGACGCACTCAAGAAGAACTGCAACTCGACTTGCAACATTTGCTTGACCTTTGGGCTCAAATTCAAAGCACCTCAAGCACTGGCCCATCGCCAATGTTGGTGCATCAAGAAGCGGGTGTGGTCACACGTGCAATCCGTGACTACTTACGTGATGATGTTTCAGAAATCTTAATTGATAGCGAACAAGCGTATAACGAAGCATATAACTTCGTAAAAGCGGTCATGCCACGTCAACTCGACAAATTGAAAACCTATACCTTGAATGAGCCTTTATTCGCTCACTTTGGTATCGAAAGCCAAATCCAAACTGCTTACGAACGTGAAGTAAAACTTCCTTCTGGCGGTTCAATTGTGATTGACCAAACAGAAGCGCTTGTTTCGATTGATATCAACTCTGCAAAATCTACTCGCGGACATGATGTTGAAGAAACTGCTTTAAATACCAACTTAGAAGCTGCGGAAGAAATCGCTCGTCAATTGCGTTTACGTGATATCGGTGGATTGGTGGTGATCGATTTTATCGACATGACCAAAGACCGCAACCAACGTATGGTTGAAGCTAAGCTCCGTGAAGCAACGCAAAGCGATCGCGCACGTATTCAGTTCGGTCAGTTATCACGTTTCGGTTTGATGGAAATGAGCCGCCAACGCTTACGTCCGTCTTTAGAAGAAGCAACAGGTTATGTCTGCCCTCGCTGTCATGGCACGGGTATGGTTCGTGACTTACGTTCTCTTTCACTTTCGATCATGCGTAAAGTTGAAGAAATTGCATTACGTGAACGTCAAGGTGAAGTTCAAGTTGAAGTGCCTGTTGAAATCGCAGCATTCCTCTTGAATGAAAAGCGTCACAGCCTTGTTTATCTCGAACAAACCTCAAATGTGCGGGTTACGATCCTCCCTCACCCACACTTAGAAACACCGCATTATCAAATCCAGTTCAATCCAGAAGGTTTTGCACCTTCAAGCTACGAACGTACAGAAGCAACTCGCTCAAGTGAAAAAGAACTGGGCTATGAATCTTCTGAATGGCATATAGAGGATGCTGAGCACCAACATGCTGCACCTGTCAAAAACCAGACAGCAGCACCACAGAAAAAAGCTGCCCAAACGCAAGCCGCTCAACAACCATCACAAACACAAGCAAAACCACAGACTTCAACGAGTCCATGTGCATGGTTAGAGAACTTATTTGTTCAAAAACAAGCACAAACGACTGATCAGTCTCGTTCAGCACAAAATGCTGCGGCAAGCATTGAACAAATGGTGAACAATGGTGCGATCAGTCGTGGCCAATTTGGTCAAGTCGCGATCCCAACACCTGTTGCATCAGAAGTGGTAACAGCACCTGTAAGCAACAATGCTTATATGTCACAGCCGCCTGTGAAACAAGAAGCACGCGAATCTTTTGATAAAGACGAAAAACCACATCGTCCACATCCATCTCAAAACCAATCGCAAAATCAGAAGAAGCGTAAACACAAAGAGCAACGCGAACAACACGTGCATGTACATGCACATGAACCACAAGCGTCTGCTCCTGTGCATGAAGAAGTCGTACAGCTCTCTCGTCAAGAACAGCGTCACGAACAACGTGAGATGAAGCGCCAGCAAAAACGTCAGCAACCACAAGAGCCTCAAAACCAACAACAGCAGAATGATGCTGCTCATGGAAATGATGCTACACCGTTGCCACGTCGTGAACGCAATCAACAACGACCAAATCGACCAAATCGTCACCGTGATCAAAGTGTTTTAAATGAAGCACCTGCTGCTCCAGCAGCAGAGAATCCACAACAAGTTAAAGTTGCTGTGATTGATGCGCCACGTACTGAACCAATGAACACAGCATTGATTGTGAACATTGATCAAGGTCAAAGTGAAATTGTTGCACTTAATCCACAACAGAAAGTTGCTCCTGCAGTAAAAGCAGAGCCAGCTCAACCTGTGGCAGCAGCGGTTGAAACTGCGAAGACAGCACCTGTGTCAGAACAACCAGTGGTTGTAGAAACACCAGTCGCTGAAGTCGTACAAGCACCAGCAAAACGTGCAGCAAATGATCCACGTTCGCGCCATCGTCAGCAGCGTAAAGCTCAAACGAACCAAAAAGCGGTGCCGAAAATTGCCCCATCGCAAATTCCAAGCTTGGGACAATACACACTTAGCAGCTTGATTCGTCATGTTTATGGTGAAGATTGCACCATTTTAATTGAACAATTTGGTTTGATTACGACGTTCAATCGCGCTTTACAAAAGTTCGCTGAACAATATGCAAGCAGCCTCGTGGTTGAAACAACCGAAACTGAGGAGAAACGCCCAGTCACTCGTGACGTTGAACTTCCGAGCCAAAAACCAACCGAAGAAGCAGAACCTGCGCCAGTGTTAGCACTCACGCCACCGGAAGCATCTTCTATTCGTGTTGCAAATGACCCTCGTGAGCGTCGTCGTTTAGCTAAACTTGCTGCTGAACAAGCCAAAGAAGCACATTTAAGCTCTGCTGCGACCCAAGCTCCAGTAGAAGCTGCTGCTCCAGCGGAAAGTACGGAAGTTCAAGAAGAAGTGAAAGAAACAGAAGCCGCTGTTGCTATCGCTGAGGAAACTGTTGCAGCAACACCTGAGCAACAACCTCTAGAACTAGCAACAACTGAAGTTTCTCAAGCTGAAGAAACTCCTGCTAAAACAGTTGAAAAACAACAACCTGCTACAAAATCAAAAGCAGTTGCTGTAGAGAAAACTGTAGAGCCAGCACAAGCAGCCGAAAAAAGTGAGCCAACTTCAGATCCTGAAACACCAGAATCGGAAGAAGAGGCTGCGGCTAGAATCGAGAAAGAAAAATCTAACCGCCCTCGTCGCCCACGTGGACGTCCACCGAAAAAGAGCGTTCCTAGCAGTGAATAATTTGCTAAATCGCACTCAATAATCAAGAGCCTAGTCATTTCGGTGACTAGGCTTTTTTGTTATTTTGTCAAATTAGGTTGATTGCTCTAGGAACTTGCGATTAAAAACTACATCACTAACAATGATGTTAATGGTTGTGTTCTCACAGATAGCCACCTTTGGATTGATCGAAAAATAAATAGGATTGATATGAGCCAAACTACGCAGACCGATATTATTACTCTTGGTGATGTCGCAACTCGACTTCCAAACTTTCTCACCAAAGTACCTCATATTCTGAATGGTCTTAAACAAGCATATTTGCGAACGCCAACTTCTCCAGCTGGCTTAGGGGTCGCTTTTGAAAAAGCAGTAAAACGTAACCCGCAAGGTATCGCGTTATTATTTGAAGATCAAAGCTACAGCTACCAAGCACTCAATGAATGGGCAAACCAGATTGCACATTACTATTTATCGCTTGGTGCAAAAAAAGGTGATGTCATCGCGGTGATGGTGGAAAACCGTCCTGAATTGATTGCCACGATCGTTGCTTTAGCAAAGATTGGGGTGACTATTGCACTGGTCAATACCTCTCAAATTGGTAAAGTGTTGGCGCACAGCATCAACTTAGTCAACCCAATCGCCGTGATTGCAGGCGAAGAAGTTCGTGCTGCGATTGATGAAGCTCGTCAAGATCTCAAGGTTGCTCAAGATCGCTTTCATTGGTTTGCGGATCAAGAAACACGCAAGGATGCAGGCACAGCACCTAAAGGCTATATCAACCTCGCTCAAGAAATTGATCAATTTCCAAAATTCAATCCATCAACCACGCGTACCGTAACTGGTAAAGATGGTCTGTTTTATATCTACACCTCAGGCACAACAGGCTTACCTAAGGCAGTAATTTTTACCCATAGCCGCTGGTCGCTAGCTTATGGTACCTATGGCCATATCCTCAATCTAGGTAAAGATGACGTGATGTATGTAACATTGCCGCTTTACCATGCCACTGGTGTGGTGGTGTGCTGGTGTGGTGTGATTGCAGGTGGTGCAACATTAGCGGTACGCCGTAAATACTCAACCAGTGCATTCTGGAAAGATGTACAAAAATTCAATGCTTCTGCGATTGGTTATGTTGGTGAATTATGCCGATATCTCATGGATGCCCCTATCACAGAACTTGATCGCAACCATCGTGTCACCAAAATGATTGGTAACGGTATGCGTCCAAACATTTGGAGCAAGTTCAAAGAGCGCTTTGGTGTAGAAGAAGTCCTTGAGTTATACGCATCAAGCGAAGGTAATGTTGGCTTTAGCAACATTTTCAACTTTGACAATACCGTTGGCTTCTCTCCTACGCCTTATGCGATTGTTGAGTTTGACAAAGAAAAGAATGAACTTGTTCGTGACCAAAAAGGCTACTGCAAGAAAGTCAAGACGGGTGACGTTGGTTTACTCGTTGGTAAAATTACCAGCCGCTCTCCATTTGATGGCTATACGGATCCCGAAAAGAACAAATCTGTGATCTTGAAAGATGTCTTCGTCAAAGGCGATTCATACTTCAATACTGGCGATTTAGTTCGTGATATTGGCTTCCGTCATGCGCAGTTTGTAGACCGTTTAGGAGATACCTTCCGTTGGAAGGGGGAAAATGTGTCTACAACTGAAGTTGAAAACATGGTTTGCGAATATGGCAAAATTGTCGAGGCAGTGGTGTATGGGGTAGAAATCCCAAATACCAATGGTCGTGCAGGTATGGCAGCCATCACACTTGTAGATGGTGAAAAGCTAAATGAATCCGACCTCACCGATATGGTCGATGTATTCAAAAAATGCTTACCTGCGTATGCAATTCCAGTATTTCTACGTGTACAGGCTAAAGTTGAAACAACAGGTACCTTTAAATACCAAAAGAATAAGCTGAAAGATGATGGCTTTAATCCAAGTAAAACCGATGAGCGTTTATTGGTTTTATTACCAGGCGCAACGCAGTATAGTGATGTAAATGCTGAAATCTTTGATAATATTCAGAGTTATCAATACCGTTTCTAGTGTGTTTTTTAGCTAAACAAGAGGAAATCGTGCTTTTTATAAACAATCATGCGACTGTTTTTAAATTTCCTCTTGTGTTAGCTGAATAAGTTGCTAGAATACGCAGCATCAAAACGATACAGTGTTTAGAAGTTTTACTTCTCTCTGATTGGAATGACGTTATAGATTTATTCTTGCGTCATAAAAATTGATTAATAATCAATTTTTACTCCTCAGGGTCGTTAGCTCAGCTGGTAGAGCAGCGGACTTTTAATCCGTTGGTCCCGCGTTCGAATCGCGGACGACCCACCACTTATTTGTTTTGATAGTTTGTAAAATGTATTTTACAAATGCCTGTAAGAGGTTCAATGCCATAGAAAATCATAGATTTTCTCTTGCACTCAGGTAAAACGCTGTTTTACTTATCCTCGCTCAGGGTCGTTAGCTCAGCTGGTAGAGCAGCGGACTTTTAATCCGTTGGTCCCGCGTTCGAATCGCGGACGACCCACCAAATTCTAAAAAACCTCATCATTTTGATGAGGTTTTTTTATTGTGTATCATATAAATTGTATATGTCTAAACGATGACAAAATATATTGAATGACTTCAAGTCCCTGACTCAAAGCCATCCTCTCCTTATAAAAATTTTTCTAATACCGAATTTAAGAAAATATGCCCTTGTTCTGTACAAGCAATTTTATTAGGATCTGCAACCAATAACTTTTTGTCACGGAGTTGATTTAAGATTTCGTGTAAATCCTCCAAATCCAGTCCAGTCCGTTGCGCATACAACTCAGCATTTACACCTTCATTTAAACGCAAGGCATTCATCATAAACTCAAACGGCAATTCCTCAGCTTCAATACGTTTCATTTGCACATGGTCGGCAGGAACCTTAGCTAAATAATCTTTCGGCAAACGTGTTTTTTGGAATCGATAAACACCATCAGGATAAGTGACTTTGCCATGCGCCCCTGCCCCAATCGCTAAATAGTCCCCAAATTGCCAATAATTCAAGTTATGCGTCGATGGCAATTCTTTACGCCATGCAGACACCTCATAATTGAGATAACCATTGGCTTTTAAATACGCCTCGCCGTGTTCTTGGATATATTCCAAAACATCATCTTTGGGTAATACTGGCTGAGTCCTGAAAAAAACCGTATTCGGTTCAATGGTCAGTTGATACCAACTAATATGCGTTGCGCCGTGCTCCACCGCAAGCCTAAGATCCATTAAAGCTTGTTCTTGCGTTTGTTGTGGCAAACCGTGCATCAAATCCACGTTGACCCGTTCAAAGCCCGCTTGTCGAGCTTGCTTGATCGCATCAAGCGCATTGTTGGCGGAATGAATCCGTCCTAAGCGTTGTAAATGTTCGGTATCAAAACTCTGCACACCAATCGACAAACGATTAATGCCAGCAGCTAAATAATCTGCAAAGGGATCATGTTCAACAGTGCCAGGATTGGCTTCTAAAGTAATTTCACAACCCAATTCAAAATTTAGACGTGCTTTGAGCTGATCAAAGAGCCACGTATAACCTTGGGCAGAAATAAGAGATGGCGTGCCTCCCCCAATGAATACACTATGAATTGCACGTCCTTGCGCCATTTCCACCTGCGTCTCAAAATCGGCCACCAATGCAGCCAAGTATTGCTGCTCTAAATCCATGGACAGTTGTCCATCAGGTACCGCATGCGAATTAAAGTCACAATAAGGACATTTACGCACGCACCAAGGCATATGGATATACAGTGAAAGTGGAATATTTGCTGGGTTTATATGACTCAAAGTACAGGCTCAATAACAGAACCTCATTATTTTAACACGACTGCCTTAGACTCTGTTGTGACTTCAAACATGTCAACTGACTTACCATCATGTTTGTATTCAGTTAGACTGTCAGCATAAATAACAATTAGACCAATCATATGATGAAAATTTCTAGCCAATTGCTCCTTTTTCTCCCCCTTGCCTTAGGTGTCGGTGTGGCAATGGCTTTTCAAACTGCGATTAATGCTCAACTAAGAGAATATTTACATTCTCCACTCCAAGCTGCATTTCTGTCATTTTTAGTCGGTACAGTGATCTTGGGATTTTTAGTCTATTTTCAAAGTGCAGCAAAACCTGATTTAAGTGAACTTTCACATATTCCTTGGTTTTTGTGGATTGGAGGATTTCTTGGGGTTTATGCGATCAGTATGAGCATTTATACTGCTCCCAAACTCGGATTTCTCACATTTTCAGGTCTGGTCATCTTCGGACAAATGGTTATTTCAATGTTATTAGACCATTTTGGTTGGTTAGGTACAGATAAAACGCCGATTAATTGGCAACGTCTCCTTGGCAGTATCGTGATTTTTATCGGTGTTTTACTCACGTTACAGCGTTAATTCCTTAAGAGTATTTTTAGTGTCCCACATCACCAGCGCACGGTTTGAACTTAAACATCTGTTTCATTTAATGTTACCCATCTTAATGACACAGTTTGCTCAGGCAGGCTTTGGCCTCATTGATACCATTATGGCGGGGCACTTATCTGCCGCTGACCTTGCAGCCATCGCTGTAGGTGTCGGTTTGTGGATGCCCGTTATGCTGTTATTTGCAGGGATTATGATCGCAACCACCCCACTCGTCGCAGAAGCGAGGGGGGCTAAAACACCTGAAAAAATCCCGACTATTGCGCGTCAATCGTTATGGGTTGCCGCTATTTTGGGTACAATTGCCCTGTTAATTATGCAAGCGCTGCCGTGGTTATTACCAGTATTTGGGGTACCTGAAAGCCTCGTACCGAAGGCCAGTTTATTTTTACATGCTATTGGCTTCGGTATGCCCGCAGTGATGATGTATGCTGCGCTAAGGAGTTATTCAGAAGCTTTGGGTCATCCCCGCCCAGTCACGGTGATCAGCTTAGTTGCACTGGTGGCGCTGATTCCGTTAAATCTGATTTTTATGCATGGCTTTGGGCCAATCCCCGCATTAGGCAGCGCTGGCTGCGGCTTTGCCACTGCAATTTTGCAATGGTTGATGCTGATCAGTTTAGCTCTTTATATTTCCAAAGCCAAAGCCTACCAACACGTTCCAATCTTTACAAAATGGGAAAAAATTGATCCAGCATGGGCAAAACGGATTTTAGTCTTAGGCTTACCGATTGGTTTGGCTATTTTCTTTGAAGTCAGTATTTTTAGCACAGGTGCGCTGGTATTAAGTCCTTTAGGGGAAAATGCGATTGCAGCGCATCAGATTGCAATCTCAGTCACCTCAGTCCTATTTATGATTCCATTGTCCTTAGCGATCGCATTAACCATTCGCGTCGGGATGTATTATGGTGAGAAAAATTGGCAAGCCATGCGCCAAGTTCAAAAAATTGGACTGATGAGTGCGACCTTTTTTGCAGCATGTACTATGATCCTGATCGCGATTGCACGGCCGTATATCGTAGCAGTCTATACCACTGATTTAGATGTGTTTCCTGTCGCGATGTATTTACTTTGGTTTGCAATGGCTTATCAGTTGATGGATGCGTGGCAAGTCAGTGCAGCAGGTTGTTTACGCGGCATGCAAGACACGCAAGCACCGATGTGGATTACCTTGATGGCGTACTGGGTGATTGCGTTCCCTATCGGCTTATATTTGGCTCGTTATACCGCTTGGGGCGTGGCAGGGGTTTGGCTAGGACTGATTATTGGCTTAAGCATAGCCTGTGTTTTCTTGATTGGACGTTTATATTTAAATAATAAACGGCTAGCGAATTCCACATAAATTTCAAAAACCATATATTACATACATATCTTTAAAAATTAACTACTTTTCATAATCAGCAACAGCGATCGTGAAGGCGGCATGGATGCCGCCATTACCTATACACTACATTCGATTTCACCCAAAAAAATGAAGCTATGCAGGTTTTTCTTATTCAGCACATCATGATTCAATACTTACATCACTTAACATTTTGTTATAGGCAATTTAAGTTTTGTCACCTATGATCAAGAGATCACTTTCAAACCTGACCATATGAGGTGCAACCGCCATGGCAAAACATGCAAGCTCTCCCAGTAAACGTTTTTTTAAACTGGCTGGCATGACCGCAAGTATTGCCAGCAAAAGTGTTGCCAATTCTATTCGGAATCTCACCGCAGATGAAGAACAAAAAAATGCTGCTCGCAGTCAATTTTTCCAAGAAGTCGGGCTACAAATTGCCGATACGCTTGGAGAAATGAAAGGCGCAGTCATGAAAGTTGGACAAATTGCTTCGCAATATAAAGATATTTTTCCACCTGAAGTTGCTAAGGCAATCGCAAAACTACAACGTCAAGCTCCCGCCATGCCCTTTGCTGCGATCCAACAACAAGTCGAAAAAGAACTCGGAAAACCTCTAAAAGATATCTTTAGCTCTTTTGAGTCAGAACCTTTTGCAGCAGCTTCAATCGGTCAAGTACATCGTGCTGTGCTGCCCGATGGGCAAGCGGTTGTAGTCAAAGTACAATATCCTGGTGTTGACCAAGCCTGTGAAAGTGATTTAAAACAAGTCCGTTTAGCCTTGCGCTTGATGGGTGTATTAAAAATAGACAAGAAGCTGCAAGATCAATTGTTTCAAGAAATCCAAGACAGCCTCTCTGCCGAACTGAATTATGAAATTGAAGCACAAAATCTAGAGGTATTCCGAACTTTCCATGAAAGTCTGGATGACCAAGTCATCATTCCAAGCGTTTTTAAAGAATATTCTTCTCGCCGAGTGCTGACATTGAGTTTAGAACAAGGTGAATCCATTGAAACCGCAAGCACTTGGCCGGTGGACACACGCAATCAAATCGGTCGTCGCTTAATTCGTGCTTTAGGACAAGAAATGTTTTTCTTAAAACGTTTCCATTGTGATCCTCATCCTGGGAATTTTGCCTTTCGTGAGGATGGCAGTGTCATCATTTACGATTATGGCAGCGTTAAAACCCTATCCCCTGAAATCATTCAACACTTTAAAGCACTGGTCAATGCTGCACGTCATGAAGATATTGCCCAAGTGGAAGATTTGTTGGTTGAATTACACTCGATTGCTGAAAAGCAAAAATTCCCAAGTGAGCTGTATGTGCAATGGATCGAAATTTTATTACGTCCTTTAAGTACACATTATGACTTTGCAGAAAACTCATCTCATCACGATGGTATGCGTCTGGTGAAAAAATCATTGAAATATTGGGATGTATTTAAGCCCTCTCCAGATACCTTAATGGTGAACCGTACCATCTCAGGACATTACTGGAACTTAATTCACCTTAAAGTGCATGACAACCTGAATGATCTGTTTGAAGAGTTAGTACCTAGTTAATAAACATAGCCTTTTTTTCGAAGCATGGATAAAGGGTTTTTTTTACGCTTTGCTCCAATTGAAACTATAACTTGAAAATAGATTAGATTGACTCCATATATTGTTATGTTATAACATTTCTATAAACAATAGGAGTATTTCAAATGCGTAAAGATATTCATCCTGCTTATCAACAAGTGCTTTTTCATGACACCAATGCCGATGCCTACTTTTTGATTGGCAGCACACTTCAAACGAAACAAACTAAAGAATATCAAGGTCAAGTTTACCCATATGTAACCTTGGATATTTCAAGCGCATCGCATCCGTTCTATACAGGTGAAGTACGTCAAGCAAGCAATGAAGGTCGTGTTGCAAGCTTTAACAAACGCTTTGCACGTTTTAATCGTAAGTCTTAATCTAATTTTAAGGTTAAACGATTAAAGTAAAAGAATTCGAAGTCTAAGGCTATTATCTCCTCCGCTTAGACTTCTTTTTTTATGTCTAAATTTTATCTCTGACATCTATTGGTTAAACGTCGAGTGATGCTTTCCCAATAAAACCGAACTCAATCGGTGTTTTGACATAGAACAAAGCGACGTGTTTATCATTGAGATAATTTAATAATTTTGTCGCCTGTTCAGCAGTCACTGCAAGTTGTATCTGTACAGGCTGATCCGCTAGCTCAAAGAACCCAGCAGAATGAAATTGACCGCGATGGTCTAAACCTTGACTAGCATTGATCACCGTTGCGCCACGCAAATCCATTTGTTTTGCGATGGCCAACAGCCATTCAACAATCGGTTGACCTTGATAGCTACGACTCTGCGCTGTATAAAAGGTAATTAGAAATCCATTCATTTCCTCACTCCCAAACTAAGCCGCACTTAGCCATTGATGTAAACTCATGCCCAAAATCGTAAACAACAATGATCCCAAAACATGGATTAAAATAGTGAGTGCCGCATATTCCAATTTACCACTTTGCAATAAAGCAATGATCTCAGCTGAAAATGTCGAGAAGGTGGTAAGTGCGCCGCAGAATCCTGTAATCACAAACAGTTTATAGTTGGGACTCAAAGAACTTTGTGAAAAATATGAAATCGCAAAGCCAATAATAAAGCCACCAACAAAATTCACGGTGACCGTACCTAAAGGAATATTGGGAAAGATGGGATTGAGTTTTAAACCAATAAACCAACGCAACCATGCACCGAGCACAGAACCCATTGCAATTGAAATTAAGGAATAATACATCATGACTCCAAAATTAAACTTGGAGAAGAAAAAGTATTCTGCATGGATTGATCAATATTCTTCTGGAAGCTTTTCATCGGCGAACTCTTAAATTAAACAGAGCACGCACACAGCTACGCTCCTTGTTTAGGGTCACGTAGGCATCATTAGCCACAACGGCAGTTCGTAATAGGAGGAATACCATCTCCTTTATTTTTCTAAAATAACATAATTTTTAGACAACTCAACCGATCTTTTTGAGTTGCAATGAAACTGTGCATAAGCATTCAGTTATCCACAGTTTCCTCATGTTATGATGCTCGCATTCATTTTATACACATGGAATTTTAAAATGGCTCAAACATTATTAGCGCAATTAAAAGCAGGTTCTGCCAAGTTTACAGATGTGTTGGCATTTATTGAAGCACGTTATCAGCATAACCCAACCGCTTTTCAAAATGGTGCACAATTCAATGCTGCAACAGAAAACCAAGGCAGTGCCAAAGTATTTTCTTTTGCCAAAATCGAAGGCTTAAATGCTGAAGAAACCTTAAGTTTATTTGCTGAGCATTACGCTTCTGTGCTTGCAACACCAGAAGGAACAGATCACCAAAATATTCGTCAATTTATGCAAAATGGTTGGGATGGTGTGAAGTTTGAGGCTGAGGCGCTAACTGCCCGTTGATATTGAAAAGACAGGAAGGTTTCCCTTCCTGCTTGCTATCCTATACCGATCATGCATTTGCCATTAAAGCGGTCAAAAGCCCCATTGCTAGCACATAAAACGTGATCGGAAATGCCAGAAACCAAAACTTCGCCCATCCGTTGGTATTAAACACTGAGGTTGCAGCTCGATAGCTCACCCAACATGACCAAAATATAAAAGGAATTACCACCAAGTTCAAAATTGATGAGTTTTGATACGCATCAAGATAACTGCTATACATCAATGTCTGTAATATTGTGACTATCATAACAGGCAAAGCTGTGACCAAAGATTGTAAAGCCCAAATATGTCGGGCCAGTTGTGGGTCTGCGTCTTTGGCACCTGAAAACTGTAAACGTTTTTTATACCACCAACCGTGTATCAACCAAACAATTACAGCAGAGATCGTCCCCAACCCTAAAACGAGTAACCAATAACTCCACCAAGCATCTGTAATATCAAGCATTAACGAGGTGCGATTTCCAAATTCTGCTTGAAGCAACTTTTGATCGACTCGATCCATGACAGAAAATACACCTATTAAATAGGCAGCTATCATAATACTGCGATGATGATAGATTGCTGGCAAAGAAAAAAATGTCTTCGGTTGGAAGAACAGCATCCATAAGTTTTTGGGCGAAAATGGTAAAATTTCTTTTTGCTCTTGTTTCTCTAAAGATAATTCAGTATTCATAAATACTCTTAATAATTTGATTTAAAATATTTTATGTTCTAATAATAGCCAATGCCGCGTAGAAAAAGAAGTTTCATTTTATCAGTTGATAAAATAATGCACGCCTTTACCAACCGCACATCTCGTCGTGAAATACTTTTTTAGTTTCGCTTGAATGATTTTTGAAGGTGTGAAATTTAGAAATGTAATATTCAGCGAAATAATAAATGTTTGAATAAAAAATACCTGAGGGAAATTATGACGATTAACCAAGCTGATCTATTAAAAAAACTACGACAAATTACATTAGAAGCGCAAGGACTGAATCAAAAAAAACCTTTTGGCTCAGGAAAAGCGGCTGTTCTTGCGGCCATACAACAGCTTGGCTATGTACAAATTGATACTTTATCGGTGGTTTCTCGGGCACATCATCATACTTTTTGGACACGAATCCCAGATTATCAGCCCAAACTTCTTGATCAATTAGTCGCAGAACGTCAGATATTTGAATATTGGTTTCATGCTGCGTCGTATTTGCCCATGCAAGATTTTCATTATGCTTTACCGCAAATGCTGAGCATTAAAAATGGTGAATCTCGTTATTTTAAAGCGGATGCTCAAGTCATGCACAATGTGTACGACAAAATCCGTATTGAGGGACCGCAAAAAGCCAGAGATTTTGAAAGCTTAAGTAAAAGTAATAGCAGTTGGTGGAATTGGAAACCAACGAAAATCGCGCTTGAGCAGCTTTTTATGCAAGGGGATCTCATGATTTGTGCCAGAAATGGCATAGAAAAAGTTTATGATCTTAGTGAAAGGGTGCTGCCCAGTACGATCAATACCACGCCACCAACCGCATTTGAATACGCTGAATATCTCGTCAAGACTTATCTTAGAGCGTATGGCTTTACCACCATCAAGCAAATAACACATTTAAAAAAGGGACAAATATTACGTCAAAATGTTGAAAAAATTCTAAGTCAAATGCTTGAGGATAAAATCATCCAAAAGTTCGAAGGAAATGAAATACAAACGATCTATGTGCGCACTGATTTACTTGAAAAAACCTATAACACGGATCATAGCAACCTTTGCTTACTCTCACCTTTTGACAACTCAATCATTCATCGTGAACGAGTAAAAACCTGCTTTGACTTTGATTTTCGTCTTGAATGTTACACGCCGCAAGCAAAAAGAAAATATGGATATTTTTGTTTGCCTATTTTATTTGGTGATGTTTTTATTGGTCGGGTGGATTGTAAAGCTCACCGTAAAAGCGCTCAGTTTGAGTTAATTCATCTGCATATTGAAAATACAGAAATTGATATCGCATTGTGGTTAACACCATTTCTAAAAACACTACATCGTTTTGTACTTTTTAATCACTGCCAATCAATTTATATATCACGTATTAGCCCAATTGAATTATCAAGTACGATTCATGAGTTTATTAAAAATGGTTGGGATAACATTCAGTTCGAAAATGAAATTTAAACAACAAAATAAGAAATAGGAGGCGTCTTAGCTCCTATCCTATCCACTCTGTTATGGTCGTTTGAGTTCTCGCAATACAGTGCTCAAACTATAAAAATCACCACCCATTTTCCCAACACTGTCGAGTTGCTGTTGATCAATCATTTTGCCATCCCATAAGCGATCATCCACATATATGGATTTCACATCAAGCAAGGCGACTGTTCCACCCGATGGCAACGTACTCAGTTCAATCACTTCTCTTAGATGACACTCGTATCGAATCATAGAATCTTTTACCGACAAAGGCTGCACTTGATGGCTTGGACAGGATTTAATCTCAGCAAAATCAAATTCACTTTGTTCCGGTGGAAGTGAAGCACAGGTCAAATTCATCTTTTCAAGTAACTGAGCATTGACGATATGTACCACACACGCTTTGGTGTCGATTAAATTTCTCAAGGTATCTTTATCATTGCCAGTTCTTGGATTTACTTGCGAATACCAAAGAATAGGAGGATTACAACTGGCTACATTAAAGAAAGAATAGGGTGCGATATTGGCAACCCCATCAGCAGATACGGTGCTTATCCACGCAATCGGTCGAGGGGTAATTCCGCCCACCAATAGGCGATAGATTTCATTTGCCTCTAATTTCGATGTCTCAAAAATCATAATCAGATACTTCTTTAAGGACGTTCAGCATATTGTGGTAAATCATCGGCTATGCAGTCCCACTCGGCTTTGGATGCAGTGAAGATGTGCATACTTGGTTTTTGCTGTAAAGGCGTATCTAAGGTCCCGATTCTTAGGCGGTAAAGCTCTGGCTGTGCATCGCGCGAACTAATCAATGGCGAACCACATTCTCCACAAAACCAACGGTAAACACCTGCTGTTGCAAACTTTTTAATTAAATTTTCACCTTGTATAATTTTAAAATCTGCACTGTTAATAGGTGCATTGGTCGCAAAAGCGGTTCCATTGGCTTTACGGCAGCGTTGACAATGACATTGGACGATCTCGCCAATTTCACCGTGAATCTCATAATGAATCCCATCACATAAACAACGACCATGATATACAGGTGTAGTCTGAGACATTTCTTATTCCTTAAATGAATTTTCACGTAAAAATATAGGCGAGATCAGCACACCATGCAAATCGTGAATAGCATTTAGATGAGACTTTTCAATTTACTCAAACTATTCCTCTTAAAATAAAGCGCCAGCTAAACCTTTTGATCCAATACTGCCCTTGCGCGTTGATGATCAATATCTTTTTCCCAATGTGCGATTGCGACTGTTGCCACACAGTTCCCGATCAGATTGGTACAAGCACGTACAATCCCGATGAACCAATCCACGGATAATAGCAACACTAAACCTATGGTTGGAAGACTCGGAATGACCGACAAAGTCGCTGCCAAAATAACCAATGCAGAGCCAGGAATACCATGTGCACCTTTTGAGGTCACCAATGACACCAGTAAAATAGCCAGAAGATCGTGCATGGATAGATCAATATTGCAGGCCTGAGCAATGAAAATCACACCCAGTGTTAAATAAATAGAAAATCCGTCTAAATTAAACGAGTAACCTGTTGGAATGACCAAGCCAACTGTGGAATCCTTGATTCCTAGATTTCTCAGTTTTTTCATGATCTGTGGCAGAACAGAATCAGAAGATGCAGTACCCAATACGATGGACAACTCTTCTTTAAAATAATTCAGGAATTTAAAAATATTTAACCCTGCCAATTTAAGAATCCCACCTAAGATAATCAGCACAAACAAAATACAAGTCACATAAAATAACAACACCAGATAACCGAGTTGAAGCAGTGAATCGACACCAAACTTTGCGGTGGTATACGCCACTGAACCCAACACCCCAATTGGTGCTAGCCGTATGATCAAGCCCATCATTTTAAAGAATACTTCAGAAAATGCTTCAAGTGCCTGACAGACCAAATCACCCAAATGTTTTGGGATCAACAAGAGTGCTATACCAAACAAAATCGCAATCAGTAAAACTTGTAAAATGTCACCACTGGCAAATGCATCGACAAAGGTTTTTGGAATAATGTGTAGAAGAAAATCGGATCCCGTACCCATCGTATGTGCTCGTTCGGTATAAACACTGAGATCCTTTCCGTCGAGTTTACTGATATCGATATTCATCCCGACACCAGGTTTAAATACATAAGCAATGACGATGCCCAACACCAGCGCAATACTGGTCACAATCTCAAAATATAAAATCGTTTTTGCACCAACCTTTCCCATTTTTTTGATGTCATTGGCACCATACAGACCGAGCACCACCACACAAAAAACAATCGGTGCAATCAACATCTTGATCAGAGAAATAAAGCCATCGCCTAAAGGCTTCAATGCTAAAGAGAAATCGTGAAAGCTGATACCCACAATAATGCCCAGAATTAATGCAAGAACCACCTGAAGGAATAGACTAGATTTAAGCTTTTGCCACATCGTAAATTCATCAACCAAAATGATAAATCTCAACAGTGCAAAAAACCCGCCAACACCCGAAAATAAAGAATATTTAGAACATGAAAAATACACAAAATTTAAGCAATGCTTTGCAAAACATCATCTTAAATGGGTTTGCTCACAAGATGATGCACACCTTCCCCTGCTGCACGCCCTGTTGCAAAACAAGCTGTCAGTAAATAGCCACCTGTTGGTGCATCCCAATCCAGCATTTCACCACAGCAGAACACATGAGGATTTGATTGCAATTGTAGTTGTGACGAGAGTACCGCTTGCTTCACTCCACCTGCACAGCTAATCGCCTCCTCTATTGGACGGAATCCATCAAGAGTAATGCTGAGATGTTTAATCTGCTGTGCCATCTGTTTTGCATCTGACCATAGGCTTTTTTCAACCACTTCACGAAGGAGATTGATTTTGACTTGATCCAAACCTGCTTTACGCCAAATATTGGTGAGTGACTGTTTTTTATTTGCTTGTAGTTTCTTTTCTAATTGTTCAAGACTTACATCGGGCAGCAAATCTAAATAAAGTGCTAATTCTTTATTCTGAGAAATTTTTCTTCTTAAATCACGTCCCAATTTATAAATCACACCACTTTCAAAACCATAGTGCGTAATTACGATATCACCGTGTGTCTTCTGCGCTGACTCTACCCACGCATCAACGCGTTTGAGTGGCTGCCCAAAACAATCCTGCATAAATGGCGACCATGCTTTCAATACACCAGCATTGCTGGCTTGGAAAGGCTCTATCTCATCATTCGACAACCATTGCTGCCATAGACCATCGCTACCCAGTTGCGACCATGACACCGCTCCACAGGCCAATACAATCGCATCATAAGCTGCTGTAAAACGTTGACTTTGATTTTCGATGGTCAATTGATTATTGGATAAACCAACACAACGATGTCGATAGTGAAATTTGACGCCATCCACCATCAATCGTTTTAACCAAGCCCGAAGCAAAGGAGCTGCTTTCATTTCTACAGGAAACACCCGACCTGAACTACCGATATAGGATTCAATACCCAAACCTTGCATCCAGTCTTGAATCCACTTTGCATCCCATTGTTTGACCCAAGGCGCTAACCATTCGGCATGATCATAACGCTGTAAAAAGTGCGTCATCGGCTCTGCATGCGAGATGTTCAAGCCTGTTTTGCCAGCCATGAGAAACTTTCGCGCAGCCGAAGGTTTTTGTTCAAATACTTCGATTTCATAACCATATTGACTGAGAACTTCAGCCGCCATTAAGCCTGCTGGTCCTGCGCCAATAATTGCAACCCGCTTAGGCATCGCGTTTCTCTTGCACGTTTTGTCCTTGTAAAGGTGCAAAATCATCAAAGCGAGTTGTATAAGCTTCAGGTTTAGTGATAATCAATTGCTGGCAAAGCTCGCCACGTTCTAAATATTTGATTTCAAAATGCGTTCGCGCAGAATCCGCTGCAATTTTTTGTTTCTGATATGGTAGCTTCCACACGTCAATTAACTGCTGCTCTGCTTCAGCAATATATTCAGGAATATTACTCGCCAAAGTAATCGTGCCGTTTGGCTGAAGACGTGACAGTAAAAACTCAAAGAACGGCATATTCAACCAACGCTGTGCTGGATTATGCGGTTCTGGATTTGGATAAAGAATGAAAAATTGTTCCACCTGAGCTGGAAACAAAGCATGCACCACCCATGGCAGCGCATCAGCATGAATGGGATGTAAATGTTCACGCGTATCAAGTTGATGTTGCTTTTGCATAGCCACAAATTTTTCTTTGGTACGTTCAATCGCATACAAGGCCGTTTGTGGATTTTGGCCAGTAAATAACAGCGCATGTTTGCCTTTTCCCGCACCAATTTCGACACAAATCGGGGTGTTTTGAATTGCGATAAAATCACGAGGTGCTTGCATGCGTTGTGCTTGAAATTGACGAATCGACATAATCCCATCAAACTATCTATAATTCGGCATAAGTCTATCAACTGACTTTACTTTTGCCTAATCTATTTAGGGTTTGTTAACATTTCACAGATGCTTGCGACAGAGGGCATTTTTTAGCTGATGCAAGGCATGACTTACGAAATTTAGCTATTCTAAATGAATAAGGCATAACGCAGTAGCAGCAAAAAATACCCCTGTCCCATAGGGTTATGGCTAAAACTTCCCTAAACTTCGTTATGAAACTTGACAAGGGAGTCGCCATTGCCTACGTTTCATGTCTTGTTTATGTCGTTTTAGCCAATAACGCAATGCATGGTTGAAATGTCAACAAACCCTCTTGTTTTTTAGGAATTTTCTATGTCTACACCTCGTACCTTTCCCTGCCCGCGTTGTGGAGAAGCCAGCACTTGGGAAGGCAATGCATTCCGTCCTTTCTGCTCTGAACGCTGTAAAATGATTGATTTAGGTGCATGGGCAAGCGATGCATATAAAATCCCAACCCAAGAGTCTCCACAAGCTGATGTAAAACGTGGTGAAGATGAGTATGAAGATTAATCTTCGCCTCGCTCGCTAAAGCCAAATTCGATTCAGCGCATCAAGCCAGTTACGCTGGCAAATTTTTTCAATCAGTTTAAGTGAATAATCCCGCTGCTGCATACGTTCAATGAGCTTATGCAGACCTGTGACATCTTCAAGTTCTGTACTGATCAATGCGCCATCGAAGTCTGAACCAAAACCAATATACTCTTCACCAAGCCGATCCATCATATAGTCCAGATGATCTAAAATCACATCAATCGGTGTATCGGCGTTACGCTGCCCATCTGCACGTAAAAATGCCACGTCAAAATTGATGCCCACCATTCCTTTACTGTCACGGATGGCTTTCAATTGTGCATCCGTCAGATTCCGTGCCTGCGGACATAAGGCATGGGCATTGGAGTGCGTTGCCACAATTGGCTGCTGTAAAATATCGATGCTATCCCAAAAAGCACGTTCATTCATATGTGACACATCAACCACGATTTTTTTATTGGCACAACGCTTTAGAAAAGCTTTGCCCTCTACCGTAAGTCCTGCGCCAGTATCAGGTGAATGTGGAAACTTTGCATTCAAGCCATGACCAAACCGACTCGGTCTATTCCACAGTGGCCCGATACTACGTAGCCCTGCCTGATAAAATACTTCAAGTAAATCTGGGTTGTGCTGCAAAGCTTCCGCACCTTCCATGTGCAATACTATCGCTAATTTTTGCTGCACATGACAACGCTGAATATCTTCAACCGAAGTACAGATTTTAATGTTTTCAGAGCGTTGTACTAATGTCTGTGCTAAATCGAGCTGTTCTAAACAAATTTTCTCAATCTGTTGCTGGGTAAAATCAGTCTCATTCTGGTCGAACAGCTTATTCGGGTGATGCTGTTTTACATAGCTAAATGGCGGTAGAAAAATCGCAAACATACCGCCGACAAAGCCCGCTTTTTGGCAGCGTTTTAAATCAAGATGTCCTGCGAGCCGCTGATGAATAAAAGCATGTACGGGATCAGCATCCTCACTGAGCCATAGCCGTGTTAGCGCATCATTGTGGCCATCGAAAATAGGGATTAGCTCATGATTCATGCTGATCTTTTCCATCACAATCATTCATCTGTAATATTTTGAACAGGAATGTTTTGTTGAACCGTAAATTGTTTTGAATTTCGGCTATTACGGAACACCAGTTTTTCTAGAGTTGAATCAAGTTCACTCTCGGCACGTGCTTGTTCAATCAACGGATGATAGGCAGATTTACCACAGACTGGATCTGCATTGGCGGCATCTCCCGTCAACATATAAGCCTGACAGCGACAGCCGCCAAAATCACGATCTTTATCTGGGCAATTACGACAACCTTCTGGCATCCATGCATCGCCCCGAAAATGATTAAAGCCAGTCGATTCATACCAAATTTTTGACAGGCTGTGCTCACGAACATTTGGGAAAGCAATCGGCAGTTGTCGAGCCGCATGACAAGGCAGTGCAACGCCATCAGGTGCAACGGTAAAGAAGATTTTGCCCCAGCCATTCATACAGGCTTTTGGTCTTTCTTCGTAATAGTCAGGCACCACAAAAATAAGTTTGCAAGGATGATTTTGCGCTTTTAACTTTTTCCGATATTCATTAGTAATACGTTCAGCACGAATAAGCTGTTCTTGTGTCGGCAATAAACCTTGTCGATTCAAGAATGCCCAACCATAAAACTGACAAATCGCCAACTCCACGGTATCGGCATTGAGCTCAAGACAGAGTTCGATAATCTGTTCGATTTGATCAATATTATGTCGATGGATCACAAAATTCAGAACCATCGGATAATCATATTGCTTGATCAGTCGGCACATCTGATACTTCTGTTCAAAGGCATGCTTTGAACCGGCCAAGGCATCATTGATCACCGCATCACTGGCTTGAAAGCTGACTTGAATATGATCAAGACCTGCCTGTTTCAGACCCGCAATTCGTTGTTCAGTCAATCCCATACCAGAAGTAATCAGGTTAGTATAAAAGCCCTGTTGATGTGCATGTGCAACCAATTGTTCCAAATCCTGACGCACCAACGGCTCACCACCAGAAAAGCCCAGTTGTACCGCCCCCATCTGACGTGCTTGATCAAACACGTCGAACCACTCTTGTGTGGTCAATTCATGCTTATGCTGTGCATAATCCAAAGGGTTTGAACAATATGGGCATTGCAGCGGACAACGATAGGTCAGCTCCGCTAATAACCATAAAGGCAAACCAACACCTTCGGTCATCGTAAATCAATCCAATGTTGCTGCTGAGCAACTAACATATAATCAACCACATCTTGCTCAATATCAGCTACATCACCAAACTGTTGTTTTAATTCGGCAATAATCGCAGAGACATTGTTCTGCCCATCAATATACTGACCAATTGCACCTGCACTTTCATTCAATTTGATCATGCCTTCTGGATACAAAATCACAAAACCATTTTGAGCAGGTTCAAACTGAAAACGATAACCTTGTCGCCAAGTAGGGATCAGGTTTAAATCCAATGCTGCTTTATTCACGAAATAACCCCTTATGCCATACGCGTTCTGTCGTCACAGGATGATACGGTGCTTGATGGTGAACATGAGCCAGTGTCAACGCATCTAAAATGCTCCATAAAATATCCAGTTTAAACTGTAATATTTCTAACATGCGTTGTTGTTGTTCATATGTGGTAAATGAATCCAGCGTAATACTCATCCCATGCTCAACATCTCGACGCGCCTGACTTAAACGAGAACGAAAGTATTCATAACCTTGATCATCAATCCACGGGTAATGCTGTGGCCACGAATCAAGACGAGACTGATGAATTTGTGGTGCAAACAATTCGGTTAGAGAACTACTGGCAGCTTCACGCCATGTGGCACGCCGCGCGAAATTGACATAAGCATCAACGGCAAAACGCACACCCGGCAAAACCAATTCTTCTGAAATTACTTGCTCACGACTCAGACCAACGGCTTCCGCCAAACGTAACCATGCTTCACGACCGCCACCATCAGGATATTCGCCATCCTGATCAAGCATGCGTTGAATCCACTCCTGACGAACACGCTGATCAGGGCAATTTGCCATAATGGCTGCATCTTTGAGTGGAATATTGATTTGATAATAATAACGGTTTGCCACCCATGCCTGAATTTGCTGCTGGGTTGCTTTGCCCTCATACATCATCACATGAAAAGGATGATAAATATGGTAATACCGCCCCTTATCCAGAATGGCTTGTTCAAATTGTGCCGTAGTGAATGCTTCAGGTGTTTGCGTCATATATTTAACCTTAAAGTTCAATCTGCATGCCGTCATAGGCAACGTCTACGCCACGTGCTTTCAGTTCTGCACATTGAGCCGAGTTTTCATTCAGGATTGGGTTGGTATTGTTAATATGAATCAGCACTTTTTTAGGTCGCTCAAGCTGATTCAAATAAGACAACGAACCACCTTCACCACTGATATAGAGATGTCCCATTTCACGACCCGTTTTAACACCTACACCCGTTTGCTGCATTTCATCATCCGTCCAGAGTGTGCCATCAATCATGACACAGTCTGAATCGCGCATAATCTGCATAATCGACTCATCAATTTTTCCGAGCCCTGGTGCATAGAACAATTGTTTTTGCGTTTTATGGTCTTTAATGATCAAGGCAATATTATCGCCTTCATGCGGATCATGGCGATGAGGTGAATATGGCGGTGCGGCACTTTGAATAACGAAAGGCAAAAACTCGAGCTGCTCAAAACCATCAATTTTAAAAGCCTGTTTCGGATCAATCTGGTGATATTGCAGTCCACCATTCCAGTGTTTCAGCATATTAAAAACAGGAAATCCACTGCTCAAATCTTGATAGACCATTTCGGTACACCAAACATCTATAGGGCAACCTTCTCGCAAGGTGAGTAAGCCTGTGGTGTGATCAAGTTGGCTATCCATTAAGATGACACTGCGAATTCCAGTATCACGTAACTGACGAGCAGGCTGTGCGGCTTTGAAATCAAACAATTGCTGGCGAATATCAGGCGATGCATTCAGCAAAATCCAATCTGTGCCATTTTCAGAAATCGCAATCGAAGACTGAGTACGCGCTTTGGCGGAAATCGTACCTGTACGAACGCCATGACAGTTGGGACAATTACAATTCCACTGAGGGAAGCCGCCTCCAGCCGCCGAACCTAAAACATAAATATGCATAAAATTAATATCTTATTAGAAAAAGATAAGCCCTAGAACATGACTAGGGCTTATGAAATATTCGAATGAGGGCGATTAACGCGCTTCGAAATACATGGTCACTTCGAAACCGATACGTAAATCAGTAAAAGCTGGTTTAGTCCATTGCATGAAATTGTCTCCAATGAGATTCATCTTGTGAGATTAAACACTTGATTCAATTTAAATGAAGTATTCAAAAAATCATTCTAAATAAAAACAACGTCTTTGTAGACAAGCTTGTACGAAGATATTGTTCGATAATTGTGATTTTTGTTCAAATTTTAGTTTTCATCGCTGCCTAAGCTGTAACTCATCTAACCTATATAGACGAATAATAATAAAAATCAGTTAGATGTTCGAACCCCAATAAGGAAATAAAAATTTACACATTTAAAATATGTGAATTACATCACAGTAATTTACTTTTCCATGATGCTGTGCAAATCTTAATCCAATGTTGTATTGACAAACAAATAGGGTTTAAGCCCAAAAAATTGTACATCATGCTGATTCAATGGACTTTTTTGATATCAGATTATTTTTATAAAAAGATTAAGAAAACAGGATGTGAACATGAATAATAATATCCCCTATCAACTTAAAGTTTTGGCAACACAAATTGATCCTTATCTTGATCAAGATTGGCAGCGCTCATTGCAAACGTTATTTTCCGACATTTCTCCACAAGATCGAGAGAACATATGCCAACACATCCTGCAACACAAGAAAATTCACTGGAATAGAAAAGACAATACCTTCTCAGCGCTCACAAAGCCTGATCTAAATGTACTAAGTGAAAAAATTCACTATCCGTATATTAAAAGATTACTCAACACGATTATCGATTCTTTAGAGAGGCTCAAGACTTACCATGACATCTACGAAATCTCAGACTATCTTGAGAATATTCTGAGTCAAATCAACGCTATCGACGCTGAGGATGATTTTGATCTGCAAGCACAGAAAAAACAGATTCTAAAAGAATTTATCTACGTCGCCGCACAAATAATCTTAGCAAAACCGCAGATCGCACTTCCAAACAACCATCGGCATATTCATACCGATATGATTAAAACCTTTATTACTGAGGTTTTTCTCAAACAACAACTTTTAAAATATTCCTTTAATATTCTTCGCTCAACCCAGTTGAGAGAAGAAAAGAACCATATCCTAAAATATTTTCTATATAAACAGCAAAAAACTAAACAACTCGATATCGTCAAAACCTCAAAATATATCTTCGCACTTGCACCCAGCACTGAAGGCATTGTCAGTACTTTTTCAATTCGACGTTTTTTACAAGAAGAACAATATGAAAACTGTGAAAATATTTATGTTAACGCTGCCATTCTACATTTAGATCAAATCGATGATGTTTCTCACTACGAACAGTTTCAATGGCAGATCAATCGTATCGTGACCATTGATAAACAAGTCAATCACTATGTTTCAGATGTTGTACGCAATATTGAACTATATACCAATAAAGAGCTGCTTCCCTTTCTCATGGAACCTCTCAATCCGAGAGGCATATTTATTGAAAAACTGGTAGAACAACGGTTGATCGATTTCGAGCAGAAATTATGCCGCAATATCCTTGAACCCATTGCAGATGCGCTAAAACATGCTGTTCATCACGTAGACGAATGTAACTATTTATATGTCAGTATTAAACAAACGCTGGATGATATCATTCGGCATTTTATTGCGTTCCAATCACAACCTTCGATTATCTGCAATAAACACGTCCATCTTTTCGTGGCACGACTCAAATCCTATGCCACGCTGCTACAAAAAAGACATGCGGATGTCTTCACCGTCTTTTCTTATGATGAATGGAAAAAACATCATACGGAAACGCTTGAACCGACCAATATGCTGAAAGACATTAGTTCGCATTCATTACAACTATATAAAGATGCTTTTTCAGAACTGAAAGAAAATCAGCGTCAGCTCAAACAAAGCGTTAGCTTCTTAAATAAGCTATTTAACAAACCACAGAAGATAAAGGACAATATTCTCAAACTCAAAGAAAAAACTGCTCAAATAAAGAAAAATGCCCATCAGGAAATCATTCGCATGCAACGACGCTTTCCGTCTTTAATTGTTTATCTAGAGTTTGAATCACTGATCTCAGTGAATCACAAAGAGCGGCATTATGCTTTTCCGACAGGCGATAATGGCATTACCCGCTTGCCGATTCTGATCCAAATTCCAGAGGACAAAGCCTCTTTTGATTTGCAAAGTATTTGTAATAGTTTGAACTTTGATATAAGTCTAGCCAATCAGAAGTGGCTTGAAACGATTTGATCTGCTCACGTGTTAGTGGAAACAGGCTTCTGTATAGCTGATATACAGAAGCCTGTTCTCAACGACTTAACCCGCTTTACTGGCAACAAATGGATTAAATTGTTTTTCATAGCCAATGGTACTGATCGGGCCATGACCTGAAATAAATTGTGTTTCATCTGGTAGGGTAAAACATTCACGCTGAATTGAATCCAACAATTGCTGATGATTGCCTTTGGGAAAATCGGTACGTCCAATCGAACCTTTAAACAGAACATCACCAGTCCAAAGCAGACCATGTTGCGCGTTGTAGAACATTACATGACCTGGGGTATGACCCGGTGCAAAACGCACCTCAAATTCATCGTCACCCAGTTTTAGTACCTCTCCACCCTCTAACCATTGATCGACTTTGACAGGTTGTGGAATCGGGAAACCATAACGTGCCGAAACTTCCTGAATCATATCTAACCAAAACTGGTCTTCTTTATGCGGACCAATCACAGGGATTTTCCATGTTTCAGCCAATTCGCCTACAGCACCCGCATGATCGAGATGCCCATGGGTTAACCACAAGGCTTTGACTTTTAAACCTAAAGCTTCTACTTCTTTTTTCAGCACCGCAGCATCACCACCTGCATCAATCAAAACAGCTTCTTTGCTCTCACTATCCCAAAGGATAGAACAATTTTGAGCAAATGCAGTAACAGGGACGATTTTGACTTGCAGCATAATAACCTCTGGCAAAGTAAAGCATCGACTTAACGATGGGCTAAGGTATGGGTGAGTGCGTCAAGATTAGCCTGAACCAGACTGGCAAGCAAATCTATATGTACCTGATCAGTATTGAGTGCAGCAATATAAGCATATTCTCCACCTCCAGCATGCTGGAAAATTTCTTTGTTTTGTATCGCAAGCTCTTCCAGCGTTTCTAAACAGTCCGCTGAAAAGGCAGGACTCAAGACCTGAACTGATTTCACACCAGCTTCTCCCCATTGCTCAAGTAAAGCATCGGTATAGGGTTTAACCCACTCCTGCTTGCCAAACCGCGACTGGAAGCTAATCGCCCACTCATCCTCATTTAAATGCAAGGCTTCAGCCACTAAACGTGCCGTGACTCGGCAGCGATCCGCATATGGATCACCTTTGTCGGCATAAGGCTGCGGAATGCCATGAAAAGACATGAGTAATTTCTCAGGCTTACCATGTTGAAGCTGATAGTTCGTCACACTGTCTGCCAATGCTTGAATAAACAGTGGGTGCTGGTAATAATCTTTAATAAGGGTGATGCCCGGTAAATGACGTTGCTTAGGAATCCATTTAGCAAAAGCATCAAACAACGGTGCGGTTGATGTGGCTGAGTATTGCGGAAATAAAGGCAATAGAATCACATGCTCTTGCGGGTCTTGTTTAAGTTGCGCTAAGACAGCTTCAATACTCGGCTGACCATAGGTCATGGCAGGAACAACGTTTAGATCAAAATGATGATTTTCTTCTTGTAATCGGTGTTTGATCAATTGCGCTTGCTCAAGCACAATTTCTCGCATCGGAGAGTCTTTTGACCAAACCGATGCATAAGCTTCAGCCACTCGCTTAGGACGAAAAGTCAGCACAAATAACCTTAGAATAATCCACCAAAGTGCTTTAGGAATCTCTATCACACGTGTATCAGATAAAAACTGCTTTAAGAAACGACGTACTGCTGGCGCAGTAGGTTCATCTGGCGTACCTAAATTTGCCAGAACCACAGTCACTTTTGGTTTTGGTGTCACTGACATAGATCGCATCCGCTTTTCATTGAGTTCATCCAATTACTTTAGCAGTTTTCGCGCCTTTTTATAAATTGGATTAATGCATCGTTTTAAACTGAAAAATCCGATTACTATCTAAAACATTACTTTCTAGAAGTTTCTGGCCTTTTGCCGTTAATTGCCAAAGCATTCGTTGGCGATCATCCCGTCCTGTCGGAATAATCCATTCATTTTGGCGCATTTGCAATTTGATCTCGTGCAACGCTCGAATATTCAGTTGAGCACGTGACACAGCATGTGCTCTTGGCATTTCTTTCCGCGCATCATCCAAACCTGTCTCATTTAAATATTCGTTCATGCGCTTCGAAAAATATTCTTCTGGCGTAGGGATCACAAATGCAGTCCCCAGTACATTTAACAACTGCGCCCATGTCATTTTTCGATGAGGTTTGACTTCTTTGAAGTTGCCATCTTGATAAGCATGCATACGATATTCAAAGGCATATAGTTCATACATCGAGACTTTCGGTACGCTGGTCAGTGGATCTGCCTCTCGACTACCAAGCTCTGTTTCAAGTTGTTTGACTTTAGCGCGCAAAGTATCAATTTCGTCGCGTAACACTTGGGTATTTTGAGGACGTACCCAACCGACCACAGGATAGCGTTCTAACATTTGCGGCATGCCTGAACGCACCGCCAGCTCTAAATCTCTTAAAGTCCGATAGCAAAAGACTTGATCGACTTCATGTTGCAGCTGCTTTCTAAACTCTTTGAACTTTTCTTTTAACTCCGATTTATGGTCATGCAATTTTTCCTCCCTTGATTCAGGGTCTTCATGCATAAACACAACAATCGGTTTTTGTTTGGTCATCGCATAAATATATTCCAGATGCATATACCCAACACCTGAAACTGACTGCTCACCATACTGACTTCCCAATAAGATCACCACATAATCACAATCATCAATTTGACGACGAGCAATAGAAGTACTCAGTGGCGTACGCTGTTCTAACCCCCAAGAGAAAAAACCCATACCAACCAAAGTCTGGGCTAAAACCGCTCGTTCTGGCTGCATTTCATGACCAGATGACGAAATAAAGACTTGATAACGAGTATCTTGCATAGGCTAAGCCCCAATTCACTTATCAATAATATCAAGTTCTAATCTTGATTTTTGTTAAAAGATGACCCTAATAAAATATAAAATATGGATCGATTGAGCACATTCATGCAACCACATCGTCCAAATTTTGAATCGTCCATGTTAATTGTTCTGATATAAGGCGCTGCAGTACTGGTTCTAATACGGCAGCATTATTACCACTGACAAAACATTCAATACGCGAAATATTATGACGTGTTTTGTCACATAATAACCCATTTTTAATTAAAATATATGAGGTTTGTCTCGCAACTGCTTGTCCAGAATCAATTAATTCTAACTTTTCATCAAAAATCTGACGAATCGCATTTTTTAAAAAAGGATAATGGGTACAACCCAATACTAAAAAATCGGCCTCTTGCTCGACCACAGGTTGTAAAATCTGTTGCAGCACAGCTAAGCAAGCGTCACTCATTTGCAGACCAGCTTCCACAAAAGGAACAAGCTCTAAACTGGTTACCATTAAGACTTTCACGCCAGCAGGTTCTGCAAATTTAGACATTACGTCTTTAATCAATTGACCACGAAGCGTTGCTGGTGTTGCAAGCACGGCCACCACTTTCGATTGCGACTGTATCACGGCGGGCTTCAAGGCAGGAACCAAACCTACTATCGGGAAACGCTCACCATAATGATCACGCAAATAATCTAAACTAAAGGCTGAAGCTGTATTACAGGCAACCACTGCGATTTTACAGCCCTGTCGATAAAGCCATTCGATCGCCTGCGCCGTTAGTTGGCGAATTTCCTGATCCGAACGTGCGCCATACGGGACATGTTTAGTATCAGCATAATAGAGAATCTGTTCATTCGGTAAATGTCGAGCAATCTCTTGCGCAACAGACAATCCGCCGACCCCTGAATCAAAAATCCCAATCGGCGCATCTGAGGACGCATTTGGCATAGGGTCTAATAAAAGCGGCATAGGTTGAACGGCTGTCATACAAATACTTGGCACTTGTTTATTCGCTCTTTTAAGCTTAAACCTCAGGTGCTTAAATGCAAGACCAAATCACCACTTTTTAATGTCAAAACAGCCTCACCTTGCGCATTTTCAGACAAGTTACCGTAGTTAATCAGATGATAAAAACTCTGCCGCTGAATCAAGGCATTCATCCCAAAGCGTACATGAACATAAGGACGCAATTCGCCAGCATATTCACGCATAAAAATAGGATGTTGTTGATCCACAATCACCACATCTTGATTGGTGGTCGTGAGTTGTAAATAGGTCTTGCCTTCGATTTCAACCTGATCCGCTTGATTAATCAATAACGGCTCATCTTCGACTTCAATTTCAATCTGTTCAACTGGTGTCTTGAGATAGAATTTGCCTTCTTCTTTCCACAATACTTTGCTAAACAGATCAAGCAATGTTTGTCGTTTGATCAATTGACCTTCGTGCCACCATTCACCGTTGGCTTTTATCTTCAAATCCATTTTGCCACAATGTTTTGGATGCCATTGGTCTAAAGGTGGAATTGACCTTTTGTGACTTTGCTGTACATCTTTTAAGTATTGTGCAATGTTCATTAAGTTTTTATCATCAGGAAACACGATTTTTCCTGTATTCTGTGAAGAATCATTTTCATTTATCATAGTTTATGCCTTGCTGACGAGAAAATATGACCGCTCAGCCAATTGGCGAGATCAAGGTTTAAAACTATACTATCCCAAACGTTTGCAAGCACAATAGATTCTTTTTGTGTTTGGCAATTCAGAACACTCATGGCAGCACCGAATCACAATATTACGGTTGCCACCCCTAAAAATATGAGGAGTCCTACATGGAACACATCGAACGTGAAGCGATGGAGTTTGACGTAGTGATCGTAGGTGCAGGGCCTGCGGGTTTATCTGCTGCGATTAAAATTCGTCAATTAGCGATTGAAAACAACCTACCTGACCTTTCTGTTTGTGTTGTTGAAAAAGGCTCTGAAGTAGGTGCGCATATCCTTTCTGGTGCTGTACTTGAACCACGTGCCATGAATGAATTGTTCCCAAATTGGAAAGAAGAAGGTGCGCCTCTGAATGTCCCTGTGACGGACGACGAAACGTATTTCTTATTATCTGATACTAAATCACAAAAAATGCCGTATTGGATGGTTCCTAAATCAATGCATAACGAAGGGAACTATGTTATTTCTCTCGGTAATGTCGTGCGTTGGTTAGGTCAAAAAGCGGAAGAACTAGAAGTATCAATCTTTCCTGGTTTTGCAGCAAGTGAAATCCTTTACCACGAAGATGGTACCGTAAAAGGGATTCAAACAGGTGATATGGGGATTGGCAAAGATGGTCAACCTACCCATAACTTTGCACCGGGTTATGAATTGCATGCGAAATACACTTTATTCGCAGAAGGCTGCCGTGGTCATCTTGGTAAACGCCTGATTGCAGGTTTTGCATTGGATCGTGATGTTGATCCACAGCATTATGGTATCGGGATTAAAGAGCTTTGGGAAATTGATCCTGCAAAACACAAACCAGGTCTTGTAATGCATGGCGCTGGCTGGCCATTGTCTGAAACTGGTTCTGCTGGTGGTTGGTGGTTGTATCACGCTGAAAACAACCAAGTAACTTTGGGTATGATTGTCGATCTTTCTTATGAAAATCCACACATGTATCCATTTATGGAAATGCAGCGTTGGAAGACCCATCCAGTTATAAAACAGTTCTTAGAAGGCGGCAAACGTATTTCTTACGGCGCACGTGCTGTTGTCAAAGGCGGCTTTAACTCTTTACCTAAATTGACATTCCCAGGCGGTTGCTTGATCGGTGATGATGCTGGTTTCTTGAACTTCTCAAAAATCAAAGGCTCACACACTGCCATGAAGTCAGGCATGTTATGTGGTGAGGCGGTATTTGAAGCGATTGCTGCGGGTGTTGCTAAAGGTGGTGATCTTGCGATTGCACGTGTTACTGAAGGCGACGATCACTTTGCCAAAGAACTCACCGCTTATACTGAAAAATATGACAATTCTTGGTTGAAAGAAGAGTTGTATAAAGCACGTAACTTCGGTCCTGCGATGCATAAGTTTGGTACATGGATTGGTGGTGCATTTAACTTTGTGGATCAAAATGTCTTTAAAGTACCATTTACCTTGCATGACTTAAAACAAGATTATGCAACACTGAAAACAGTGGATGCTTCAACGTTCAAGCCGAACTATCCAAAACCAGATGGCAAACTTACTTTTGACCGTTTATCATCTGTATTTGTATCGAATACAGTGCATGAAGAAAACCAACCTGCTCACTTAAAGTTGACCAATCCTGAAACACCAATTCAGGTTAATTTGCCGAAGTGGGATGAGCCTGCACAGCGTTACTGCCCTGCTGGTGTGTATGAAGTCATGGAAAATGATGATGGTTCTAAGCGTTTCCAAATTAACGCTGCGAACTGTGTTCACTGTAAGACATGTGATATCAAAGATCCATCACAGAACATTACTTGGGTAACACCTGAAGGTGGCGGTGGTCCAAACTATCCGAATATGTAATTTTTAATTTGCGCTGAAATTAAGTTTTTAGCGCAAATTAAGCCAAGAAAGCCTCATAAAATATGAGGCTTTTTATTGTCTAGTCGTTTTTCACTTCATCAACTTTTTTAAATTCTTTAGTAAGTAGGCTTAATATTTTCATTTGCTTTCCAAAACGACGACATGAACGGCACATCATTACATGGAGCTGCAAAGCACTTTGCTCTTTAAATACCAATTGCCTATCCTGCTGTTCAGAAAGTAATTGCGTCGCTTGTCGACAAGTCAACATGAGCAATCCTCCTTGAGTAACCATTTATTTTCCAAACACTCACGTAACCTTGCTCGGCTACGGTACATCAAAACATTAAGATGAGAAGTACTGAGTCCCAGCTTTGCGCATATTTCATCAGAACTCAGTTCAATCATCTCTCTTAACATAAATACTTGCGCATACTTCGCAGGCAAATGATTTAAACAGGCATCAAGAACAACCCAAAAATCATGCTGCTCCATCATTTCCTCAGGACTTTGCCATGCTTGAGGTCTTTCGGATTTATGCCAGTGCCCAGCAGCGTCAAATAATGCATCGACACTTAGCTCACTTTCATCATCATTGAATAACTCACTCATTGTAACGAGGCGAGTCTTTTGCCGAATTAAATCAACAATCTTATTTTTTAAAATCGCAAATACCCAAGTTTTAAAAGCAGCACGGCCAGAAAAAGATGCAACATGCTGCAAGGCGCTCAACAAAGCTTCTTGAACCACATCCTCAGCTTGATGAAATGATGCAAGTTGTAAAACTGCAAATTTCATCATTTGCTGTCTAAGATCAGTTAAATATTCTGTATTTTTTAATTGCTGATTCAGATCAACATTTTCAACTGAGGCTAGAGACATTTCAATCCTCGGTTATCGAGTTTTTGGGCATATCAATCAACTCCAACTGGGTTAATAAATTAGATAAAGTATTAACTTGTAAAAGAATTTCATGTGATGACAAATCAGGTAGCGTTGCACTTATAAGCTCGCAAAGCTCAAACTCAGATAAAGGCTGTTGATGTAGTTTTTCAATTAAAAAAGCAAATAATGGTGAAAGCGCTTCGACACAAACCTGATCATTTTGATTTCTCCATACCATGATTGCACTTGGATCTTGCTCAAGATCAGTTTGGTTGATTGCCCATCGATAAACTGGATATTGATATACCAAAACCCAAACTTGAGTTTTAAATTGCCATACAGGTGCTTGAACACATTGCTTCTCTGAGATTTCTAAAGTGTCTAAATAAAGCTCTAGCCATTCATATTGTAGTAATTCAGCGAGCCAAGGATAATCCTGTAAAACTGGATGCTGCTGTTCGCTTAAATACTCTCTAAATTGTAGTGAAATCTCATTATAGAAGGGCGATTGATTTATAGATTTTTGAAAAAATTCGTCTAAAAGACATTGCCACGTTTCTTTTGGCAATATTGATCGCGCAACCGGATAAACTAAGTCAATAAAAGAACTTACATTATTAAATAATAATTCTCTATAAACACGCATACGCTCAGTTTCAAAGGATTGAGGTATTGGTTGTTTGGGATCGCGTATCCAATCACAAAATGCGTGTTGACTATCTTGAAAAGACTGGAGTTTATTATTCATTTTGTATCCTCATAATCCTGTTCAGCATGATGTTCCAGACAATGACGACGCAAATAAAAATTGTTTTTGTATACTTTGAATCGTTACAAGCTCATCTTGTAATTCTTGCCATGTCGGAATATTAAAATCACGTTCTAATAATGTCGGCTTCACACCGTGTTGTTGATAAGTAAACTCCAACAATTCCCAAACTGGATCACCAATCTCTGCCCCATGTGTATCAATTAATAAGTCATCACTCACTTGCTCATGACCAGCAATATGCAAATATCGGATGCGATCTCGGGGCATCTTTTTGATAAACTCATAAGGATTGCTATGATGATTAATACTGTTAACGTAGACATTGTTTACATCTAAAAGTAATTCACAGTCCGACTGCTTAATGACTTCAGCAACAAACTCTGCCTCACTCATTTCAGCATGCGGCATGAGATAAGTTGAGACATTTTCAAGCACCAACTTTTGCCCAAGGATATCTTGTACACGAAGAATGCGTTCTGATACATAGCGCACTGCGTCTTCAGTCATCGGGATCGGTAATAAATCATATAAATAGCCACCATCATTGGTATAGCTTAAGTGCTCTGAATAAGTACTTACCTGATAGCGTTTTAAAAATGTTTTTATCTGTTGAATAAATTCGATATTGAGTGGATGTGGGCCACCAATCGATAAAGACAGACCATGACAAATCAGAGGTGCTTTTTCAGCACATTGTTGGAGTAGCTTTGCATGTCGACCGCCAAAACCCATCCAATTTTCAGGTGCGACTTCTATAAAATCTGGATATTGATCAGCCTGTAAAAAGGTATCAATAAAATCACGCCTTAAACCTAAACCCACACCCGTTAAAGCCGTCATGAAATATTCCTTATTGAATGATGCAAATCAAGATTAAATCGATTTGCATCACTCGTTAGCTTGTTGATTCTCGAGCAAACTATTTGGCAGCACCGCATTTGCCATCAGATGCTTTTTTATCAGCACCGCATTTTGCATCTGTTGCTTTATGTGTTGCTCCACACTTTGCTTCAGCAGTTTTTTTATCAGCGCCGCATTTGGCTTCCGTGGTTTTATGTTGTTTTTTTGCCTTATCAGCGCCACATTTTGCTTCACCACATTTTGCATCTGCAGTTTTAGTCACATGTGTTTCAGTGGTAGTTGACGCTGCTGAAACATTCGCTGTCGCACCAACCATCGAAAGTGCAACCAATGCAGCGACTGAAGTCATTGAGTTTAATTTATTCATTTTGGAGTTCCTTTTTTGAGTCAATTTTTAAGTTTGTACTACGGTACATATCATTAGACGAGAGACCAATCCATTTATTACAGTTAAAACTAAAAAAATTATTGTAATAAATTAACTCTTCAACCGACTAATAATCATTGAATGCTACCCAGTGTGAAATTCTCATGAAGTACTTAATCAACTCAGTATTACAACGCTATCAAAAATACCTACAACACTTTAGACATTTTGATGGGATCGTTGCACTCGCGCTAAGAATCTATCTCGTTCCTATTTTCTGGATGGCTGGGCAAAATAAGCTCATGCATTTTAATGATACGGTTGAATGGTTTGGCAATTCCGATTGGGGCTTAGGCTTGCCCTTGCCTACCCTGATGGCTGTACTTGCAACTTCAGCAGAACTTGGTGGCGCGATATTATTAGCACTTGGACTATTTACTCGTTTAATAAGTATTCCACTGATCATTACCATGATCGTTGCAATCATCACTGTACATCTTCCCAATGGTTGGCAAGCGATTGCTGATCCCAATGCTCCTTTTGCAAATATGCAAGTGATAGAGTCCGCAGAAAAATTAGAGAAAGCGAGAGAGATTTTACATAATTACGGAAATTATGATTGGCTTACGTCTAGTGGTTCATTCGTGATTTTAAATAATGGAATCGAATTTGCTGCAACTTATTTAATTATGTTGTTGGCTTTGATTGTTCTTGGCGGAGGTCGGTATTTTAGTTCCGATTATTGGCTATCTCGATATATTAATAAATTTAGAAAGTAAGAGAATGATATAAAACAGTCGCATGGCTTAGTTCGATCTAGCCATGCTGAGCATCAGAACCCGTTTGAAAAAACTCGGTTTTAAAACCTACTTTAAAATAGTCTAAGGCAAAAGCTTATTTAACCTTTCTGCACCAAATAACGATATTCAGTGTTGCTATGCTCATCCAGACTTTCTTCTTTGAGCAATAACTCATGTCCCAAATGCATACAAAACTTGGGAATATCCCATGACGTGGAAGGATCGGTTGCAAACACTTCAACAACATCACCTGACTTTGCTCTACGGATCGCTTGATGTAACATCATCACAGGCTCAGGGCAACGTAACCCTCTCGTATTAAGTTGAACAGTAGCAAGTTTTGATTGTTCAGACATCATAAAACTCAAATATTCGAATTTTTGTATTTTAACATAAAGCAACGATTTAGAAATCAATCACTCCATTCTGAAAAACTGTACGTTTTTTGCATCGTTTTATTGATGCATATCTGCTTTTTCTTCGGTATGATGAAAATCATCTAATTGATATAGAGAGTCTTTAGGAAAGATCATGATCGAGGAATCCAGTCCGTCGTGGGGTATGCGCGGCCTAAGAAAATGGTTAGGTACCGCACCTGAAACCCGCGATGAATTACTCAAGTTAGTCCAAGACTCACGTCGCTTTTTAGAGCCAGATACTGTTGCTATGCTTGAGGGTGTTCTTGATCTGCCAGCAACAAAGATTCGAGAAGTCATGACCCCGCGTACAGCGATGATTAGCTTACAAGAAGATGACCAGCTACTCGATATCTTGGATGTTCTCATTGATTCAGCACATTCACGTTTCCCTGTATTTTCAGCAGATCAAACCGATAATGTCGTTGGTGTTCTACTCGCAAAAGACCTTTTACCGTTTTTAACTGATCGCAATGTTAAAGTCGATATTCGTGCCTTAATGCGTCAGCCAGTCTTTGTCCCTGAAAGTGCGCGTACTGACCAAGTGTTGCGAATGTTAAAAAATACGCAAACACACATTGCAATTGTGATTGATGAATATGGTTCAACGTCTGGTTTAGTGACACTCGAAGACATTCTTGAAGAAATTGTGGGTGAAATCGAAGACGAACATGATATTGCAGATGAAGAAGCTTTATATATCGTGCCAGACAATGACCCAACCACAGCGAATACATGGATCGTTCAGGCGCTTACACCAATTGAACATTTCAACACAATTTTAAATGCTGATTTTTCTGATGATGAAGTTGAAACTATGGGCGGCCTGCTGCTACAAGAAATCGGTTTAGTCAGTGATTTACAAGGTCAAACCATTGAGCTTGACGACTGGCAATTTACCATTATTGAAGCAGATGCACGCACTATTCATCTGATTCGAGCTGTCCGTTCATGAGAACATATTTTGAAAAGCTGTTAAATCCTTCCCAACCGCAAAAACAGCTCCCCTTTATCGTTCCACTGTTGATTGCACTCATATCGGGTGCAATCTTTAGTTTGGCTCTTGCACCTTATTATTTTTGGTGGTTGGCGATTTTGTCCCCCGCATTGCTATATGCGGTGTTACGCCAACGTAGTCCTAAACAAGCTTTCGTTTTAGGCTGGGCCTATGGATTTGGTTTATGGTTTGTTGGGGCATTTTGGCTCTACACTTCAATTCACGTCTATGGCGATACCAGTGCGATTCTCAGTGTGCTGATGATCGTCGTTATGGCGCTGTTGATGGGATTATTTACTGCTTTTCAAACATGGTTGTATCGTCGTTTTTTCCCAGAAACACCACTGACTTTTGCACCACTGTGGGTATTGTTTGAATGGGCAAAAACATGGATATTTACTGGTTTTCCATGGTTATTTGCAGGCTATGCCTTTACTGAACGACTACTAGATGGCTATGCACCATTATTTGGTGTTTATGCCGTTTCATTCGTGGTGATTGTACTTGCTTGTGCCTTGGTCGAGATTTTAAGTCGACGTTGGTTTTGGGCGATTCCATCGGTATTGTTAGTCTTAGGTGCATGGGCTGTCGGATATATTCAATTCGTACAACCTAAAGCAGCTAAACCGCTCAGTGTTTCGTTGCTTCAAGGCAATATTCCACAAGATCTTAAATGGTTAACTGAATACCAGATCAAGACCCTCGAAATTTATGCAACGCTAACGCGTAAAGAATGGGGCCGCGACCTAATTGTTTGGCCTGAGTCTTCAATTCCGTTATTTCAGACAGATATTCCTGAATTCTTAGCGGCAATGGATAGCCAAGCCCAAGCATCAGGGAGTGCATGGGTGACAGGTATTCCATATTGGGATATACCTAAATCACAACAAGTTGGCGAACCTCAATACTACAATAGCATTATGGCGTCTGGCAGCGACTCTTCTGGTTTATACAAGAAACAACGCTTGGTTCCATTTGGTGAATATATTCCTTTATCAGGGCTGCTGAAATGGGTACTACCCGCCATGCAAAATGATGTCAGTATGGCTGGTTTTTCTCGGGGTGAAGCGAATCAAAAACCCTTAACGGTGAAAGGACATGCTTTAGCTGCGGCGATTTGCTACGAAGTTGCCTATCCAAACCTTACGCGTCGTAATGCATTGAATAGTGACTTTTTAATTACCGTTTCTAATGATGCTTGGTTTACCGGTACAGCAGGACCTTGGCAACATTTGCAAATGGTACAAATGCGCGCCAAAGAAAATGGTCGTTGGTTTATCCGTGCCACCAATACAGGTGTTACTGCGTTTATTGACCATCATGGTCATATTGTTAAGCAAGCGCCAGTCGATCAAGAGTTTGTGCTACGTGGCGATTTACCCGCCATGCAAGGGCAAACGCTATATAGCCGTTTAAGTGATTACCCGATCCTGATCTTTTCAGTTCTTTTACTGATAATGGGTTGGTTCTATCGTCCTCGCAAGGTGGATGTTTCGTTCAAGTCACGGCGATAAGATAAAAAGAGCGTTTTAAAATAAAACGCTCTTTTTTTGAATCAATAAAAAATCAAAATACCAGTGATAATTGCACACTTAAATACGCCACTAAACTGGATAAAAATAACATCGGAATATAGCGATAGGCTTTAAACAAAAGCTGCTCATAATTAGAAATGAATGCTTTATTATCCCAAACACTGGTTTTCAAAGCACTTAAAAAGCAAAGTACAAACCAAGCACTCAACATACTTAGTGCAAAAAAGCCAATCATGATTTGGCTACTGCCTTCCGTTGTTTGCCACAGATTTAATGCAGCTTGACTAATCGGCAACAAGCTTAAAATGAGCAACACAGATTTAAGCATGGCCCAATGAAACTGATTCAGTTCATCCAACACAAAAAAAGCTTTCATCTGCGACCTCCCCATATATCATATTTATGATTTAGATTTATTATGCAAAGCTTTGAACTAAAGGAAAAGACTATTTTTATGCATAATTTCTTTTTCTTGTAACGATTAAATATGGGAATAGTTCTTATTATAACTATCAAATAATCAGTATTTTATTATATTTTTACATTTCAAATATTTAGATTATATTTTGGAATCAAGAAACATTATCACTTCACTCTTGATTTATTTAGTGATTGAATGAAGTGATATCTTGAGTTAAAAATTATGGCTGATAATAAATATCCGCATCATTGCCTTCACCACCTTCTTTACCATCCGCACCAAACGAATATAAATCAAATGAACGACCTTCACGGCCAGGCATCACATATTGCAAATCATTTTCCCAACTGTCTTTCGGATAACCACCTTTAACATAACCACCCGGTAACCAGTTTTTTGCAGATGCTGGTTGATTAACCAAAGCGTCCAAACCACCATCCTGCATTGATGGGTAACGACCATTATCTAGTTTATATTGATCTAATGCGCCAGCCACACCTTTTAAAGTAATACTAGTGGTATCGACTTTGGCTTTTTCACCACGCCCCATCACATTGGGTACGATCAGTGCCGCTAAAACACCTAAAATTACAATCACCACCATTACTTCAATGAGGGTGAAGCCTGAGGCACGATTCATTCGAGCAGCGCTCGAACGTGCCGCAAGACGAGGAGCTATGCTTCGAGTAGCAGGATTAAGATTCTGCTCAGCGTTAAACGATGCCACAAGACGAGGGGCTATGCTGCGAGTATCAGGATTCAAACTATTTTCAACATTGTGTTTATTCATTAAATTATTCATTTTCATCTCAAACATCAAATTTCCTAGATCATATTATTCATATTAATAATTGGCAACATAACCGCAATGACAATCACCAAGACAATCGCCGCCATAAAAACCAGCATCAAAGGTTCAAGCAACGCCAACATCGTTGATATAAATGTGGTGACCTCGCGATCCTGCATCGTAGATGCACGGTCTAACATGCGATCCAATTCACCTGATGCTTCACCACTTCGGATCATTTGTACCATCATTGGTGGAAAATAACCGCATCGCTCTAACTGCGTTGCCAAATTACCACCTTCTGTTACACGTTCCATTGCGACTTGAATCGCATCACGTACCACCCAGTTATTGCTCACTTCTGCACCAATGCGAAGTGCTTCTACTAAAGGTACGCCTGATCGAGTCAGAATGGACAGGGTGCTGGCAAATCGTGCCGCATTTATACCACGTGAAAGTTTACCGAATAATGGCAATCTGAGCGTTAATCGGTCAAATGCATAGTGCCCTGCGGTGGTTCGTAAAAAGCGTGTGAATAATACAATGACAATAAAAGCCAACAGCAATATCCCAATCCATGTTTGCTTGATGAATGCACTGGCTTTCATCAACAACACCGTAATCCATGGCAACGCTTCTTTACTCTGCTCAAAAGTCTTTACAATTTCAGGAACCACATAGGTCATCAGCCCCATGACGATCGCAAATGACATCAACATCAGGATAATCGGATAGATCATCGCACCCTGAATTTTCTTTTGCATCGCAAAACGATTTTCGGTGTAATCAGAAAGCTGATCTAAAATCAGATCTAAATGCCCTGAGCGTTCACCTGCTGCCACCGTTGCAATATAGAGTTCAGGAAATCGTCCTGATTGTTGCATCGCTTGTGCAAGCGAATGACCTTCCATGACTTTTGAGCGCACGGAAGACAGTAAGTTTTGCACATGCGATTTTTCGCTTTGTTTACTGACCGCACGTAATGCTTCTTCAAGTGGAATACCTGCAGCAACCAGTACCGAAAGCTGACGGGTCATCAATGCTAAATCATAAGCACTAAAGCCTTTTTTAAACCATGCTTGCTGTTGTTGTTTATCTTTTTGTTCAACGGTTTCAACCGCAATCGGTGTCCATGCTTTATCTCGTAACTGTTGACGAATTTGACGTGCGGAATCTCCCTCAAGCACACCTTTGTGTTGCTTTCCAGAAGCATCAATAGCAGTAAATTGATAAGCTGGCATGGTTCTGTTCTAATTGTCCAAAATGTTGTTGTTAAGCTGCGTCCTTGTAAGGGATGAGAAGCCAAAGTGTCGCAAGTCATCTGAGGCAGATTGACCTTATGCACAGCACTGTAGCACAGGGCTGATTGATATTTCATCCATGTCTTGCTTTATCAGCTAAAATGATCCAAACAAGGTATGAAATCGTACCATTTAACACATGAATAAAGCCTATATGCCTACCGAAAATTCTAACGCTATTCTTTACCGTATTCGAGTCGCCATACCTGTATTTGTGTATGACATGTTTGACTACACAGTCAGTGCTGAGCAATATGCACAAGCACAGGTGGGTGCACGCGTTGCAATTTCTTTTGGTCGACAAAACCTTGTTGGCATTATTACTGAAAAAGTTGATCCTAACGAGCCATTTACGGGACAATTCAAGCTTAAAGCCATCACTGAACTACTCGATCAGCAGGTCATTATAGATCAGCAAGTTTTAACTTTGGTGACATGGTCAGCGCAATATTATCAATTCCCCATTGGCGAAGTCATGCAAAGTGCTTTGCCCACATTATTAAGACAAGGACGTGCTTTAGATATTCTATTTCATCAGTGGCGTATTGTACCGCACGACAACCCTGATGCTTTATTAAAACGCTCTCAAAAACAATATGATGCTTACCAAGTATTAAAACTACATCCGCAGGGCACGACTGAAAATATTTTAAATTTGAGTGGCGTAGAAACAGCAACACTGAAAGCATTAGAAAAAAAGGGGCTGATTGAGTGTCGTCTTGAACCGCATGATTTCACCCCGACGCCTGTGCAATTGGCACAAGTGCCACTCACCCCGAATGAAGATCAGAAAAAAGCCATTCAACAGATCCTCAAAGCACAACAGCATTATCAAGCCTTTTTACTCGATGGCTTAACTGGTAGCGGTAAAACCGAAGTGTATTTGCAGGTGATGTATGAGGTATTAAAACAAGGCAAACAAGTATTGGTACTGGTGCCTGAGATTGGTTTGACTCCGCAAACGGTTGCTCGCTTTAAATCACGCTTTCATTGTGATGTGGCATTGATGCACTCTGGTTTAAATGATTCAAAGCGTTTACAAGCATGGCAACATGCGCAAGCAGGCAAAGCCTCAATCATTATTGGTACTCGCTCCGCGATCTACACGCCACTTCCTCATCTCGGCTTAATCATCTTAGATGAAGAGCATGATCTCTCATACAAACAACAAGAAGGCTTTCGCTATCATGCCCGCGATGTCGCGTTATATCGGGGACATTTGCAAGGCTGCCCCGTGATTCTAGGTTCTGCAACACCAAGTATTGATAGTTATCATCTGGTGGAATCTGGAAAACTGCATTTGCTCGAACTCAATCAACGTGCTGGCGTCGCTGTACTCCCCAAAATGCATGTAATTGATTTAAAAATTGCCAAGAAAAAACATGGCATCAGCCAAAATTTAATCGAGCAGATCAAACTCACCTTAGAGCGCAAAGAACAAGTGCTGATCTTTCTCAATCGTCGAGGTTATGCACCGATTCTGATGTGTGAAAGTTGTGGTTGGCAAGCCAATTGCCCACATTGTGATGCCCACTTTACCCTGCACTCTCAACCTTATCACTATTTGCATTGTCATCATTGCGGTACGATTCATCGACTACCTGATGATTGCCCTGCATGCCAAAAGAAAACGCTCAAAACCATTGGTGCGGGCACGGCAAAACTTGAAGAACACTTACAAGAGCTTTTCCCTCATCACGAGGTCATTCGAGTTGATCGTGACAGTACCAGTCGTGTCGGAAGCTGGCAAAAAATTTATGATCGTATTCAGCAGAACAAACCTAATATTTTGTTGGGTACACAAATGTTGGCCAAAGGACATCATTTCCCTCATGTGACGCTGGTGGCGATTTTAGACATTGATGCAGGTTTGCTCAGTGTTGATCTACGTGCGCCTGAACGTACTGCACAATTGATCGTTCAAGTTGCAGGCCGTGCAGGTCGTGGAGAACATAAAGGTAGTGTTTATTTACAAAGCCTGCGCCCAGATCATCCAATGCTCACCACTTTGATTAAGCATGACTATCGGACTGTCGCGAAGCAAATGCTAGCAGAACGCAAGATCGCCATGCTGCCCCCTTATCGTTATACGGTGTTGGTTCGTGTGGAATCTAAAGATCGAGCATATAGCCAACAATTCTTAGCTGAAATCGCGCAACAATTCAGAACGATGGCTGCTGATCTAGTCGATATCTGGGGACCGATCCCTGCCCCGATGGAAAGAAAAGCAGGACGTTTCCGTGCCCACATGGTGATTTTGTCTGCTGATCGGGCAAAATTGCATTTTTATCTGCGCCAATGGTGGCAACAAGTGGTACATTTACCTCGTCTACATCAACTCAGACTGTCGATTGACGTAGATCCACAAGAGTTTAGTTAACCCTACTTAATATGTCAGACATAAAATCTCACATGAAATATGAGACTCGAAGATGTCATTCACAACCTGCATGGTTCATTTAATATATTGTTTCCGCGATATATTGGATCGCTGAAAGAAGTAAACAGGTTTTGTGGATGACAAATGGTTTTGCCTACTTTTCCCGAAATGAGAAACAACGTTTCGTAAGGTAGGTCGAACCGAAGGTTTGTCCTAAAATTGGATGAGATCTCTGCAAGACTCAGTCATGATCATCCATGAATTAAAAAATTAGAAACAAGTTAAATCCGATGTAGGTTGCTTAATGTCTTTATTACTCCCGATCATTTTTTTACTGGCTGCGACTTTAATTTTTGTTCCAATTGCAAAACGCTATGCCGCAAGCACTGTTTTGGGTTATCTCATTGCAGGGCTTTTGCTTGGCTCAAGTGTGTTCGCACTGATCACCGATACACAACTGATTCGCAAATTGACCGATTTAGGCATGATCATGCTGATGTTCTTTATTGGTTTCGCTTTTCGTCCTCGACACCTCTGGGTACAACGCCGCAGCATTTTAAAAAATAGTGGTTTTCCACTCAGCGTTATCAGCATCATTTTGGTGAGTGTCTGCTTTCTGTTGTTACAAAATCTTCTCAGCAGTATTATTCTCGGTATTGCCTTGGCTTTTTCTTCAGTCACTTTAATTCAGCAATTACTGCATCAAAAACAACAACTCAATAGTACATTTGGGCAGTCAGCCTCGAATACCCTACAATTTCAAGTTTTCATTGCGATTATTTTAATTGCACTTTTCCCCTTATTAGAAGATACCGCAACCACTCAACACGGCATTGCTTATTTTGCTGCGATCATTGCCACTGTTTCGGGTTTGTTCTTGGCCAGTCGTTATTTGGTTCGTCCTGCATTTCGCTTCTTGGCCCGGCATCATAGTCTTGAGCTCATTCCAATACTGAGTTTATTGGTGGTTGTCGCAGTTATTTTAATCATGGATATTCTCAACATCCATGTGTTAATTGGCGCATTTCTCGCAGGATTATTACTCGCAGAAACCGAATTTAAAGCAGAAGTTGAACGCATTATTCATCCTTTTAAAGATGCGGCAATCGGATTGTTTTTCCTTGCAATCGGCTTGGGGCTTTCACTTAGTCCCCTATTGCAATCACCGTTATTGATCCTCGCATCTATTCTTGTTTTAGTGATCATTAAAGCAGGCGTAGTTGCTGCTATCAGCTATTATCAACATCGTCATGCCAAGTTAAGTACCCTGCTTGCAGTGACGTTGGCCCAAAGTGGAGAGCTGTCATTTATCCTGCTAAAAATTGCTGAAAGTGAAAATGTATTAGCCTCTAATATACTCGAATCGACCATGTTGATTGTTTTTGGTTCAATGCTACTCACGCCATTATTGTATTGGTTATTCAACGCTAAAATATTGCCGATGATGCTGAAAAAAACAGCTATTCCAACGCAGGATGTGCCCCAACATCCAATTTTGATTGTCGGTTTTGGTCGTTTCGGGCAAGTGGTCGCCCGAGCTTTACATGCGCAAGGCAAGCAATTCAGTATCATTGACAGTAACCAGCCAGATGCTGATTTTGTGCAAAAATACGGGCATCGTTTCATTGATGCCGATGTAAGCCAAGTTGAAAACTTACGTGCGGCTGGCATTGAGCATTGTAAATTACTAATCCTTGCCATTGATGATGTGGAAGACAGTATGAATCTAGCGCGTTATCTGCGTTTGAATTATCCAGACTTGAATATCATGGTTCGTGCCCGAGATCGTCACCACACCCATCTACTAAATGGTTTAAGTATTCAACATATTTGGCGTGAAACCTATGCATCATCATTGAATATGGCACAACAAGCGTTAATTGAAACAGGTCTTTCCAACGAAGAAGCGCAATCACAGATTGAACAATTTAAACAACAAGATCAGCAACTGCTTGAGCAACAGCATTGGTCACATGCTGAATATGATTTGATTGGTGCTTATCCAAATACAATTGCGGAACTCGAATACTTGTTTGAAAATACAAAAATCATCGCTCAAGATCGTGTGCCAGATGAACAAATTAAACAAAGTGATGCAAATTCACCGCATGAAACATCTTGAGTTTTAGCAAACAGACACCATTATTGACTGCATAACCATTCACCTTTTTATAAAAGCCCTAAGCGCTTTTCAAGGCAAAGCATTGCTTTGTTTCCCCAATACGGGGTGCTGGAGAAAAATATGTCTGATTTACGCCAACGCTTTTTTATTGAAGATAGTCCTATCCGCGGTGAAATAGTTCATTTAGAAGAAGCACTGCAAACCATTTTGGCGAAACGTGAGTATATGCCTGCGGTACAAAGCTTATTGGGTGAAATGTTAAGTGCAACAGTCTTACTTGCAAGCACCATGAAAATCCAAGGGCGTATTAGCTTACAAATTCAAGCAAATGGCACATTTAAATGGGCAATGGCGGAATGTAACCATTTAGGTGAAGTGCGTGCTTTGGCTGATTATGAAGAAGATCCACGCTTCGCCGAAGGTACAGATAGTCGTACGGTTCTTGCATCATTGACCAATCCAATTTTGTTCATCAATATTGAACCTGAACATGGCGAACGCTATCAAGGTATTGTTCCACTCGATAAACCGACTTTGGCAGGTTGTTTAATACAATACTATGATTTATCCGCACAAATCCCAACCCATATTGTCCTAGCGACCAATAGTCAACGTTCAGGTGGTTTATTGATTCAACTGCTTCCTCGTAATGAAGAGGAACAAGAATTCGTTGATGAAGATTTATGGCCACGTTTAACCCTGCTGACTGAGACCTTAAAGCCAGAAGAACTCACTGATCTTTCAGCCAATGAAATTCTTTATCGTTTGTATAATGAGGAAGAAGTGCGTTTGCCCGAGGCTGAACAATTAAAATTTGGTTGCACCTGTTCTAGAGAGCGTTGTGCCAATGCTTTGATTCAAATTGGTGTAGCGGCAGTACATGAATCCCTTGAAATCCAAAACCCAATTCAAATGGATTGCCAATGCTGTAACACACGTTACGAGTTTACCGCTGAAGAAGCTTTAGGTTTGTTTGGTGAGCATTTGAGTTAATCAAAAACAACTCCTATGTTATCTACATGGGAGTTGATTCATTCATCAATACGATTTTGTTTTTATAATCGCCTGATTCCAAATATTTTCAAACTCTTCCTCTGAAATCACTTCAACAACAAATTGTGGATCAGCCTCTATTTCTTCTTTGGTTGGCCAATTACATTCTGAACTAAAGGTAAGTTATTCCAGCCCATCAATACTTGCATACCCTAATTGACCATTTCTGAAAACTTCAATTTTACGAATTTCTTCCATTGTTGCATTTAGTTCGCCATATATTAAATACGGTTCATCAACAAAATTATGAATCCATTGTACTTTCCAATACTACATAGATTATCCCTAAGTACATTAAGCTATCTATTTTTATACTAGTTTTTCTATTTTTTGAAACAATATCAACACATATCCTCTCTGTTCTTTCTTGCTTAATCGTCAAATAATGGAATAAAAGTAAAACATTATGACAATAGACTATGGCAAAGAATTATTACGAAGAACTAGGTGTTGCACGCGATGCCTCAGCAGATGAAATCAAAAAAGCCTATCGCAAACTGGCGCGGAAATATCATCCTGACGTCAGCAAAGAGGCGGATGCTGAAGCCAAAATGCAAACGATCAATGTCGCTTATGACACCTTAAGTAATGCCGAAAAAAAAGCTGAATATGATCAACTGTTAGATCACCCACAAGGCTTTGCAGGTTTTGGTCAAAATAACAATCAAGGCAGTGGATTTGATAGTTCACAATTTTATCGTCAAAGTTCGGGAGACAATACTGACTTTAGTGGGTTTGAAGATTTATTTGGTCGCTTCGGTTCTGGATTTGGTGGTGGACAACAACGTTCGCAACGCCAACAACGTAGCTATCGCGGTGAAGATCAACATGCCAGCATTCAAGTCGATTTATCTGTCGCCTATCAAGGCTCAACTCAACAAATTAGTTTGCAAATACCAACCTATAATGCCTATGGTGAACCTGAAATACAGCGTAAGACCTTAGAGGTTAAAATTCCAAAAGGAATGAAAGAAGGTCAACAGATCCGCTTAAATGGTCAAGGACAAAGCGGGATCAACGGCGGTGAAAACGGTGATCTTTATATTGAAATTCAATACAATGATACTGATCGCATCCGTGTAGAAGGTGCAGATGTATACCAAACCATTGATGTCAGTCCTTGGGAAGCTGGTTTAGGACAAAGTATTGGGGTGAATACACCCGCAGGACAACTTAATGTCAATTTACCTAAAAATGCAAAAAATGGGCAACAATTACGTTTAAAAGATAAAGGCATTCCAAACAAAATCGCAGGACATCTTTATCTGATCATTAACATCGTTTTACCACCAGCACATAGTGAACAAGAGCAACAAGCCTATCAGCAATTTGCTGATGCTTTCTCCTCTTTCCAACCTCGTGCAAGATAAGGAGTAAGATCATGACAACGATTCAATACAAAGAAATCCAATATGATGGTCACTGCCAAATTGAAATCATTGATGAACAAATGGCACTAGACCTTGAACGCTTTGCTGAAACTTGTGGTCAAAGTACAGAATGGGTACTCAAACTGATTGATTATGATATTTTGCAAGTTCAAGTTGATCCGCAAAGCTATCAATTTATTGGTGAAGATGTGGCTCGCGCACGTCGTGCTTATCGTTTACAACGCGACTTTGACGCGAGTTTATCGGCAGTTGCGGTTATGCTGGATTTGATTGATGAAGTACAGCAACTGCGTAAACAGTTAAAACATTTTCATTAAAAAAAGTCCGCATTTAGCGGACTTTTTTGTATTGCTCAGCGTGATTACGCTTGTTCAATATCTTTCATGGTCAATTTGATACGACCACGATTGTCTACATCAGCAACCTGAACTTTAAGTTCTTGGCCTTCTTTCAAGACATCAGACACATTCGCAATACGCTCATTCGAGATTTGTGAAATGTGAAGTAACCCATCAGTACCTGGCATGATGTTTACAAACGCACCGAATTCAACGATACGGATCACTTTGCCATCATAGATTTTACCTGGTTCAACTTCAGCAGTAAGCGCTTGGATTTTTGCAATCGCAGCTTTAGCAGCCGCTTTAGTTTCACCAAATACGCGAACTGTACCATTATCTTCGATATCAATCGCAGCTTTGGTTTCTTCAGTAATAGAACGAATCGTTGCGCCACCTTTACCAATCACATCACGGATTTTGTCTGGGTTAATGGTGATCACTTCAAATGTCGGTGCATGTGCATTAATTTCAGGACGTGCACGTGAAATCACTTTGTTCATTTCATTCAGGATGTGCATACGACCAGCAAATGCTTGGTTAAGTGCAGCTTCCATAATTTCTTCAGTGATGCCTTCAATCTTGATGTCCATTTGAAGTGCAGTAATACCATTGGCAGAACCAGCAACTTTAAAGTCCATATCACCTAAGTGATCTTCATCACCTAAGATGTCAGAAAGAACTGCAAAACGCTCGCCTTCTTTCACTAGACCCATTGCGATACCCGCAACTGGCGCTTTCAATGGAACACCTGCATCCATAAGTGACAATGAAGCACCACATACAGAAGCCATTGAAGATGAACCATTCGATTCAGTGATATCAGATACGATACGAATCACGTACGGGAAGCGATCTGCTGCAGGAAGAACAGCCTGAACACCACGACGCGCTAAACGGCCATGACCGATTTCACGACGTTTAGGACCTGATTCACGACCTGTCTCGCCTACAGAGTATGCAGGGAAGTTATAGTGCAACATGAAGTTGTCAGTTTTAGTACCCGCAAGCGTATCGACCATCAACGCATCACGTGTATTACCTAAAGTCGTTGTCACTAAAGCTTGCGTTTCACCACGTGTGAATAATGCAGAACCGTGCGCACGACCTAATACACCCACTTGAACGTCGATACCACGAACTGTTTCAGTATCACGACCATCAATACGTGGTTTACCAGACAAGATATTGTCACGTACGGTACGGTATTTAAGCTCTTCAAATAATTCGTTTACTTCGTCAGCAATACCAGTTTCGTCATTTTCAGGAACGAACTGTGCAACTGCTTCTGCATAAAGGGCATCAAGTGCTGCATAACGGTCTTGTTTCACCGCAATGGTATATGCATCAGAGATTTTAGCTTCAAACGCTGCTTTTAATTGCTCAAGCAGTGCTTCGTTTTTAGTTGGCGCAACCCAAGTTGATTCAACTGCACCCGCAGCAGCAGCAAATTCTTTAATCGCTTGAATCGCGATTTGCATTTCGTCATGACCAAAAAGTACAGCACCCAGCATTTGGTCTTCTGAAAGTTCTTTCGCTTCAGATTCAACCATCAATACTGCTGATTCTGTACCAGCAACCACAAGGTCAAGATCGCTTTCTTTTAACTGTTCATGGTTCGGGTTAAGAACGTATTCACCGTTGATCAAACCAACACGTGCACCAGCGATTGGACCACGGAATGGAACACCTGCAATTGACATTGCAGCTGAAGTACCGAGCATTGCAGCAATGTCAGCATCCATAGTTTTGTCAGAAGAAATAACCGTTGCTGTTACTTGGATTTCGTTATAGAAACCTTCTGGGAACAATGGACGGATTGGACGGTCAATGAGGCGTGAAATTAAAGTTTCAGCTTCAGACTGACGACCTTCACGTTTGCCATAACCACCTGGGATACGACCCGCAGCATATTGTTTTTCTTGATAGTTAACTGTAAGTGGGAAAAAGTCTTGCCCTGCTTTTGCTTTAGGCTGAGCTACCACTGCTACAAGTACAGTAACGCCACCCATAGTGACCACAACAGTATTCGCTTGACGTGCAACACGACCCGTTTCTAAAACAACTTGATGTTGACCAAATTGGAATTCTTTACGAATGATATTAAACATTGACATGTATTTTAATTTCCTAGTTTTAATTCTAGTGAGACCCCTAAGGTTTGGCATTCAGACTACAACTGCTGTGTAGATAAATGACAAAGCTTAGAAGCCATCGCACTAGACCAAAGATTTTTAAAAAAGTTAAACACAAAGAAGGAGCGAACATTCGCCCCTTCTATAAAATCACCTAAGATAGATTAGGTGAAACTTTCTTCTCAGTGATAAAGCACTGTGACATGCGAAATACCGAAAACAAAGCCAAATCGAATTAACGACGTAAACCTAGTTCGCCGATCAAAGCAACATAACGACCGTGATCTTTACCATTTAAATAGTCAAGAAGTTTACGACGTTGGTTAACCATACGAATCAAACCACGACGACTATGGTGGTCGTGTTTGTGTTCTTTAAAGTGGCTCTGTAAATCATTGATTTGAGCAGACAATAAAGCAACTTGTACTTCTGGTGAACCAGTGTCGTTTTCAGCACGAGCAAATTTAGCGATGATCTCTGCGCGATCTGCGTTTGTTAAAGCCATTCGATTTCTCCGAGATGCTTAAAAAATAAATGATATTGATCAGTTCTAAGAACTGACTGCCGTGCATCACTACAGCAAGTTGGCTATTTTAAGTGATCTCTGACTATATTGCAAAAATGTTTTAACGACACGGGCATTTCGGCAGCTGACAGCCCGTATAAAAAGATGCACACTAGCTAAGTTCTGTTTTCAATTTATGACAGAAATGAAAGAAAAACGAAAAAATGCGAGGGAATCGTGAAAATTTTATCAACCAATACCTGTTATGTACCCCATGATTTAAATCAAGTCATTCGTTCTAAAGATGAAGTTGCTGCTGAACTCGGGGGAATGACCAGTGCTCAGATTGGAAAAATTTGGAACAGTGTCGAACACTTGTACAAAACAGGTAACTATCCACTGATTACCTTGTGTCTACGTCGAAAAGGACAGATTCTGATTAACCGTAGTATTGGTCATGCTCAAGGCAATTCGCCTGATGGGTTAGCCGCTGATGCCAAAGTAGGAACACCAGACACACCTATTTGCTTATTTTCAGCATCTAAAATGGTCACCGCCATGCTAATCCATATGTTAGATGAGCGCGGTGAGCTGAATTTACTTGACCCGATTAGCTACTATATTCCTGAATATGGCGTAAATGGGAAACGTCGTGCGACCCTTTTCCATTTACTCTCCCATCGCGGTGGCATTCCTCGTATTGACAGTGAAGTCACACCCGAACTGCTTTTTAATCAAGAAGAAATCTTAAAACTACTGTGTGCAGCCAAACCAGTATCTCCTTCAGGAACGCATCTTGCGTATCATGCCGTCACCGCTGGCTACATTTTAGGTGAAATTGTACAGCGGGTCACAGGTCAAAGCGTTCGTGAGTTTTTGGCAGAAAATATAGAAAAACCGATGGGCTTGGACTACTTTAACTATGGTCTAAAACCTGAATATCGTGCCGAGGCTGCGCTCAACTACGCAACAGGCATTCATCCAAGCTTAGGCACTGATCGCTACCTAGAACATGTGTTGGGTGCTGGACTGCAAATGGCAGTGGATATTACCAACGATACGCGGTTTATGGATACCATCTGCCCTGCAGGAAATATTTATACCAGTGCCGAACAAGCAGGACGTTTCTTTGAAATGTTGTTGAGTGGTGGAGAATATCAAGGCAAACAAATTATGAGTGCCAAAACCGTTTTCCGCTCAACCTTACCAACGTCAGGAATCAGTATTGACCGTAGTTTACTCGCACCAATGCGTTATGCTTTAGGTCCTATGCTCGGTAGTAACCCGATTGGTTTATTTGGCCCGATGACTGGACAAGCCTTTGGTCATATCGGTTTCTCTAACATTTTATGCTGGGCTGATCCTGAGCGCGATATTAGTGTCTCACTTTTAACGACTGGGAAATCTGTCATCGGAACTCATTTACCTGCTCTGGCAAAAACCCTCTATCAAATCTCAAGCAATTGTCCAAAAATCCCAAAAAATCAACGTCGCTCATTGTTTGCAACTGATCGTACGGAAAATGATTTGGTTTAGCGGTTTTAACATTCAAATTCATACAAAAAAGCCCAAGTTTTAGCTTGGGCTTTGCGCTTAATTTTTATTGTTTTCATTTTCATTTATTTTTGTTATTTATCTTTTTATTTACGATCATTCAAACCCTCTGAATGAGATTCACACATCATTTTTCTTATATAACTGAAAAGAATTTTCTTCTCTTTATACTGACTATTCTGTCACAAGCAATTGTGGAGAAAAATAGCATTTCTCTTATCTCCTTGTAAGCTAAAACGTACGATTCTGTATAACAATTAACTTAATAATTAAAAATAACTGTCTAACAATGACGTGGGAAACAAAACGATTTATTAAAGCATCAAACAGGTCAATTCCGTTTCACTTAGACAGCAAAATCCATCAAAGTGTGAATGTTCACGCTTTGAAAGTAACCTATATTAAAGGTCGCTATTTTTAGGCTTTTATTTGTAGAAATAAAAAAGCCCTGTAGTCTCTCCCAAAACTACAAGGCTTAGCGGCTGTAAGTTTCCTCTTTTATCACTTACTTCACTGTAAGTTCGCTGTCATCACGACGTTATTATTATATTTTTGCGATTTACCTAGTTTTCCCTACTAGGCTCTTTGTGTGTCCATAATCTCAAAAACACGTGAATTGCTCTAGCGCCAATCTCTTGAATCCTTGTAAGCATTTTCTTACAAAGTTGTGAACTTTGAAGTTTAAGTTCACAATCCACTCAAATTGATCTTATGTACTAAACCACTACGGCGGACTGTTCGAATTGTAAGTGCTTGTAATAACGCATTTGGATCGGCCAAAAGTGTCACCACTTTTTTAGCACGAGTAATCGCCGTATAAATTAGTTCCTGACTCAGCAGTTTTTCCGCTGCATGATCAAGCACCACCGCCGTATGTCTAAACTCAGAACCTTGTGATTTATGAATGGTCAAAGCATAAGCGGTTTGCATATTTCGAGGCAACCGATGTGCTGCAATCCATTTATTTAAACTTGGAAAAAATACCTCAAATTGCTGCGACTGACTACGATGTTTAAAGCAAATCCCAATATCACCATTGGATATTCCCAGTTGATAATCGTTATAAGTCATCATCACAGGACGTCCCACGTACCAATCCCCGATCGCAATCTGTTTGAGTTGTTGATTCAACCATTGTTCTGCATAACGATTCAGTTGTTCTATACCCAAAGGGCCATGGCGTACCGCCGCTAAAATTCGATAATCATCAAAGGACTGAATGACTCGCTCAATTTCATATTCGGGTTCAAGCGATTGTAGATAAGCTTTTAACGCATCCACATAGCCCTGAAAACCATACATCAATTTTTGTTGATACGATTCAACTTCAAAATCAGACTGTTGCGGTAAATACTCCAGTTGAATCAGATCTGGCATGCGCTCTGACAACGCAATGGCTTGCAAGCTTGAAGGTGCGACTATTTCCGATTCAAGTTTGGGCAGCACAGCTTGATGTTCTATTTGATCTTGCTGGGCTTGAATAAACCGTGCCAACTGTCCAATTTTGGCTTCATCAGAGAAACGGCGACTATTTTTCAGTTGTACTCGATTTTCGGTCAAGGCTTCGACCTGTTGTAAATCTGCCAAAACTGAACCGACATCGACCGAAGTCAATTGATTGGCATCACCCAATAAAATAATACGACACGAGTCAGGCACAGCTTCCAACAATAAAGTAGCAAGATTGAGATCCAACATCGATGCTTCATCGACCACGATGACATCATAAGGTAAAGGCTGTTTGGCGTGAAAGCGAGGAACCTGCTGATGTCCTAAACCGAGTAAACGGTGCAGTGTTTGTGTATTTTGATGACGTAATTCATCGGTGACTAAACCTGATTCAAGCAGTTTTGGATCATTAAATGAGTTTTGCAAAGCCTCTTGCATCCGTTGCGCCGCTTTACCTGTGGGTGCAGCCATGGCAATACGAATATCAGGAATCATCTGATTCAGCGCCGCAATAATTCTAGCCAAGGTATAGGTCTTACCTGTACCTGGTCCACCAGTAATAATGCTGAGCCATTGTTGCATTACCATTTTCAACGCCGCTTGTTGATATTCATCATTCAATAGGGCTTGATAGCTGGAAATATCCATTGCTTGAGTCGTTTGTCGCTTTAATCGACAAATCTGATCAGCGAGGCGTTGTTCTAAGTTCCAATATCGGTATAATGCCAAGCCCTGCTGATCATAGACGCATGGGGCAACTTGAATCGCTGCGATTTCGCTGCTTACAGCTAAATCACCCAAAGCTTCAAGCTGTGTTGAATCTGTTTCAATACAACTGTCGCCTTGCAAGCTCGCTTCAATCAGTTGTTGTAAAGTATGTGATGCGCTAACTGCTTGAGCAGATTGAGAAAATGGTGCTTGAGTGAGGTAGTTACTCCACATACTCAACCATGGCAACACTTCCGACTGATGACTAATTTGTTTGTCCACAGAGTTATCCTCAAACTTACCCACACGCTTGTCCACAAGTTTATGAACAGACTTATCCACAAAATAAGTTTTTGTTTAATTTAAAATCATTCACTTTATCTACACCATTTTTACCGATTTATCTTCAGAGAAATACCCAAGAATTGCATCTAAACGTAGGATAAATTCATCCTCAGGTTTCCAATAGAAACAACCCTGCTGTGCTTGTCCATTCATGCCCCGTAAATAAAGATAAGACGCACCACCTAAATGCTGCTGCATATCGTAGTTCTGTAATTTCACCTGCAAATAACGATGCAATGCCACCAAATATAATGCCGCTTGTAGCCAATAACTCGACAACGACATACTTTCAGCAATCTGCATCACTTGATAATCAGCCTGATCACTGCCTAAGTAATTACTTTTATAATCGGCAATATGGTAACGCTGCCCATCAAAATACACCAAGTCAATCGAACCATTGAGATACCTCGCTGATTTGGCTTCAAGCAACTCAGGCATTTGGATATCGTATTCTTCAAATAGTTGTTGCACTCGCTGCATAGCAAGGACACGATCAGACAAGGCCAAATAGAATGGGCATTCAGATAAATATTGCCCTGTCATCAATTGCTGTAATTGAAAGCCCTGATTGAGTGGTGTCGCCAAGACTTCACGCAGCCATGCTGCCATCCATTGATACAGTTGCTGCTCGGCATTTTCCTGCTCTGGAAAATGCTGTTGATATTGACTCAGTAAATCCAACCATAAAGTTTGGTAAGTATTTTTAAAACGACGGCGAATTTCTTCTATCCATGTTTCAGGATGTTGAAAATCAATCTGTTCAAAGATTTCATGCAGGAAATTCCCTGCCAAGGTACCTTTGGGGAAATACTGTTTAATCCAAGCGATCGGCTCAGCGCTTGCTGTGTTCTCCGCGAGCTGGAGGTCTAATTCATCTTCAGCTTGATCAAAATCCTGATTCATATTGGCCAAACGATCAACATGATTGGCTTTGTGTTTTAAATGTTGTGCCAAATAGCTAAAGCTGGTTTTTGCACGTGCATAAAACCGCTGTTCGGGTAAAGGTCGTGCTGCGAGCATTCGCTTTTGTTGGGTTTGTTGAAGATGTAACGCTTGTGGTCGCTCCAAGACCAAAGCCTCTTCAGCACTGCAAACATGCTGAAAAGCGTCACCTTGATTCTTCCAAAACGCCAAACCTGACAATTTATTTTTATCACCCTTTTCAGGCTCGAACACTGCATAGACGCGATGACTAGCACGTGTCAGTGCCACATACCACAAACGATTTTGCTCCGCCAAAGCACGTTGTTGATGTTGATCCAATTCAATTTGTTGTAGAAAGTTTTTATCTGCGACCGCCACCACACGCTGCATTCGCGTTTGCCCTGTCTCAGGTAATTGAGTCTCTATGGTAGAAAAATTAAGCGTTTTCTGTTGTTCTGAAAATGGCTTATTTGCCCCCAATAAAAAAACAATCTTAAACTCTAGGCCCTTGGACTGGTGAATCGTCATTAACTGCACACCCGCCTCACTGGACAGTTTATGTTCCAACTCCCAGTCCCGATCACTAGGTGAATGCAGCTGTTTTAAATACCAGTGATACAGGTTTTGTATGCCTTGCACACGCTCACTATGCTGACTCAAAATATCGGTGAGATGACGTAAATTCACCACCGCACGTTCATTTTCTTTACTTTGCGTTGCAACCAACTGTTGCCAAATACCGAACTGATTCAAGCAACGCTGCCAAGCTGATAAAAAACCTTGATTCAACCACATTTCACGAATGGCATCGAACTGCTGAATATAATGGCTCAGTCCTTCCGCACTGTGTTCAAGTGCCAATAAGCGAGTGAGATCAAAACCAAATAAACGGCTCAATAAAGCACGTTTTAACTTGGCTTCATCATAAGGATGCAGTAGAGCCGTTAACAACGCCCCCACATCCTGCGCAATCGCTGAATCAAAAACACTGCGTTTTGATGGACGATTGACTCGAATGCCCAAGCGCTGTAACACATATTGCACTTCATCGAGTTGGCGGTGGCTACGTGAAAGCACCGCAATATCATCTTCACAAATGGCTGTGCGAGCACCACCCTCTAAGTACAATTGCTGCAAATGGGCTTGGTTGAGTAAGCTCTGAATTTTCCAAGCCACTTGGGTTGCTTGTTCATTGCCGTCTTGTAGTTGTAACCAACGTAAAGGGGTCGGGTTGATGTGCTCATTTTCAATTAAAGCAGGGTGTGGACGTGAACCTGCCTGAATTGGGTCATAAAGTACCTGCTCACCAAAATCCATGTGTCGTTGAAATAACACATCCACAACCTCGACCAATTCTTTGACCGAACGATGGTTATGAATCAATTTATACTCACGCCCCTGCTTGGCCATAATGTCTTGGTAAGCGTTCAGGAAGGTCAGCATATCGCCACCACGGAAACCATAAATCGCTTGTTTACGGTCTCCGACCATAATCATGCAACCTTTTTGATAGCGCTGTGGATGCCGCCAAATACTGGCTAACATATCATCTTGGTCTTGATTGGTGTCCTGAAATTCATCCACCAAAATCAACGGGTAACGTGCCTGCACAAACACCGCAAAACGTTGTCCTTGCTCACCTTTTAAGGCTTCTGATAGGGTTTTGATTTGCTGAGCAAAAGTAGTTTCACCTTTTTGCTGTAATACTTGGGGTAAACGCTTCTTCACTTCGAGACACAAATAGGCTTTTAAATAAACCTGCAACTGTTCGAACTGCTGTTGTGTCTGTTGTAGTGATTGACAAAGTTTTTGAAGTTGTAAAACCGTTGGATGTTGATAAAAACCCTCTGCAATCTCCGCAGGGCATTTTTTAAAAATCTTCTGTTGTTCTAATTTATCTAAAAATTTAAACACAGCGTCACGTGCATCTGCAAAATACTGATCAAAAACCTGCACATTCTCGGTATTCGCAAGGGCTTTTAATAGCTGTGGTAATACTTCGCAGAATAATTTATTAAAAGCGTTGTTACGGAAAGAAGTGCCATTAATATGTGAATAATAAGCACCATCTAAATGGAAATATTCTGCCAAAGTGCTGAGTTCAATCTGCTGTGCTTGTTGTTGCCACAGTTGTAATTGCGCAAGCTCAATCTCTGGCATATCAGGCAACTTAAACTGAGCGGAGCTAAAATTCAGCGAGCTTTCCACCATTCCTACAAAATGATCGACACTTTTAAGTCCACCCACGGTATACAGTGCATCAATCACCTGTTGCGGCTGAGATTGTATCCATTCTCGTAACACATCATGAATCAGTTGACGGGTATAACTTTTCGCATCTTCAGTAATCTGGGCGCGTTCAATTTTGCCACTTTCAAAAGCAAATTCTCTTAACAGCTTTTGGCTAAAACTATCCAATGTACCAACGAATAATTCATCCAACTGATCAATCACTAATTTCAGCCGTTCACAGGCATAAGCAATGCGCGGCGCAAATGTTTGTAAAATATGTTGTTTAAGTGGATCAGACTCCTGCGCTGCAAGTTTGTAAATATCGGCGTCTAAGAGCGTGCGGAATGGTTCTAAATATTGATGAATCTCCACCAAACGCGCACGAATGCGGCTTTTGAGTTCTGCGGCAGCAGCACGGGTAAAGGTTGTGGCAATCACTTGATTAGGTAAATATTTTTCTAAAAATATCCGCACCATCAAACTGGATAAAGTATAGGTTTTCCCCGTTCCAGCCGATGCTTCAATCAGATGCAAACCTTCAAACTGGATGTCGCCAATGGGTTGATAAGACACTGGATATCGTGATTGCATGTCTTACTCCACTCGTAAAAATTCAAAAATCGGTTGATACAGCGCATAAGAATAGTGATCACAGGCATATCCCAATAATGCAGTTGCATCTTGTTCCTGTAGAATAAATTGCCAGTCACGATGTAGCTTGCAGGCTTCATTTTGGGACATATCAAACCCTGAAAAATCACCCGTATCATTCCAGTCTTTCAATATTTGCTTTTGACAGTCTTCGGCTAAAATATGCTGATCACCCTGTTCTATCCATTCATAACGTTTAGCTTTTTCGAGCGGCTTCAACAATAAAGCTGCTGATAATACGATAGGCTGCTGCTGAGCAGTTTGCCAAAGCTGTAACCATGCTTGTAAATAGTGATGTGCTTGCTGAGAATTTAAACCTTCACAAATTACAGTTTGATCGCTAAATACCACAATACGGCGTTTCTCAGTTGCCGAGTCATGATTCAATATCGTCAACCAAAGTAAATATTCCAACCACACTTTGGCCAGACGTTTTGCGCGCGCACTGGATGCATCTAGGCTGACCCAATCTTGTGTCAGATGTTTTGGTGTTACGCAGCCAATTTGTAATTGTTTTGAAACGCGCCACACACGTTGCGTGGTTTCAGTGGGCGCTAAGGCATATTGTTGCAATCGCTCCAGCAGTCGTTGTTGCTCCAAACAACTTTGTTGCCATGCACTTTGTTGTACTTTGCCTACTGGAAGTTGATCTTGTAATAGGCTGGACGACGCCGTTTGACTATTCTGCGCAAAATCCTGTTGTTGTAGAAAATGTCGAATCGCATATTTACCCAATCCATCTAACAGTAAGGGTTCTGTTTGATCGACTAGCTCTGTTGCGCTGAGGTTTTCCACCCCCAAGGTTTTCAAATACAGCCGCGCTGGAAAAGTAATATCCTGAATCCATTGACGACTATCCAGAATCGTCATTTCATTGTTTTCAATTGGGTATGAGGTATTCACCCATGCTTGGCGCTCACCTGTCGCTTGCTGAATTTGTGAAGCCACTTTAAACCACTGATCTTGGTAACGCACAGGACGTTCTGCGATAAAACCGAGCGGATCAAAAGGCTGTAAGCGATGCAGGTGATAAAGTGGATACAGTTGTGGGGGGATTTGGAGTTTTTCATAGTCTTCCCCAAAAGAATCCAAGGAAGTCTCTCCCTCTGGGAGAGATTTAGAGAGGGGGGCTTTCACAATCAAAGCCAAATGATCTCGAAAACCCTGCAACACACTGGATGGCTCTCGAACTTCGCCATCATTATTATCAAAGCCATTATAAAATAACCATAATTGCTCTTGAGCCAACAGTACTGCATCCAAAAAGGCACCTTGATCGTCTTCCAGACGGGAACGATCACCTAACTGTTGGCGTAATGCATCCATTAAATCAAATGGAATATGGCTGTCCCGATTTGGGAATTTACCAGTATCTAAATTCAACAGCACAATTAACCGATAAGGAATCGGGCGAATCTGCCCGATCTGACTAAAAGTAATTTGCCCTGTCGGCTCAACTTGTGCTGACTGACTTTCTAAAGTACGTTGTATTTCTTCAATGATATAAGGCAGCGGCAATGAAATTTGCCGTAACTGGGTTTCGGCATCATCGTAATAACTGGCCAAGGTCAGCATTCTTTCTTGCTTTTGCACAATTTCGCGAACGGCTTTTAAAGCCGTCACGTCGGCCTGTTCAAACTCATGAACTTCTGCCTTGATCCGTGTTAACCATGTTTCTACAGGCAAACGCTGACCTTGCTTATGTACGGTTAACCAGTCACGTCGAGCAGCCAGATCCTGATAAATCTGAATCAGAATTCCAACTAACTCAAAATCGCTCGGCTGCACCCCTGCATAACTCAAAGTCTGTTGCACCATCACATGTGCAGGTACAGCAATCCCTAAAGCCAAACGGTCTAAAGCAAATTTAAAACTATAACGATAGTCTTGATCAGCCTCAGTGAGACTCTGTTTTAAATGTTCCGCATCCAGCCCACGTTTAAAACCAGCATCACTTAACAACGTCAATGTCCGTTGTACTTGGCTATAATCTAGGCCATAACGCTGTTGTGTTGCTGACAAATTCAACCAATCGGCGAACTCATCTTGCGTAAAACGTCCTTGAGTCAATTGTAAGCGACCTAACACTGCCCGCCATGCATTCAACGCATCTAACTGCGCGACCCCTGCTATTTTGATCGGCAAAAACACCTCATGCTCATTGGGCACAGCAGGAAAAACACTGCGAATCAACGGTTCTAACTCCGCCAAATTCGGGGTCAGAATCAGCACATCACTTGGACGACGAGCTGTGTTGTCCGCTTGAGAAAGCCAATGCACTAACTGTTCTTTTAATACCTCAAGTTGGCGCAAACTGGAGTGACAGACATGAAGTTGAATCGACTCATCATCGGCAGCTAATTCATACTGTTGGGGTATCGGTTCAGCCAGATAGAAAATATCCGACTGGATTTGACCAAGTAAGCTGTCTGGAAAGTAATCTTCAAATGCATCAACCCAATTGCCCTCTTCCCCTGTCGCTAGTTGCGATAACAGCGAAAAATGATCACGTGCCTGCTTGCCTAAACGCGTTAACAAAGGATGCCGTGATTCACGATTTAAGGCATTAAAACCTAAACTAAAGCTTTCAAAAAATGCGGCAATTTGCGCATCTGTCGCTTTGGGATTCTTCACAATGAAACGTTCTTTGACCCCCAAATCATAACGTTGCTTCCAAAGCGGATCGACACTATCCGCCCAATATTCCTGTGACGGGTTATAGTGCAAAATTAGCACTTCAAGATATTGCCCTAAACGACGTAAGAACTGTAATTGGCTAGGCGGGAGATCTAAAAGCGTGAAAACGATGACCTGATTCGGAAGTTGAGCCAACGCCTGTGATCTTGTCTGCTCATTGTCCAGAAGTTTCCAGAAATCAGCATCAATACTTTGCATTTCCAAAAAGTCAGCATGAAAATAATTGTGCCATAACCAACGTTGCCATGCTTCTAATTGCTGGTTCTGATTGAGCGTAAAAGCCGAAATTTGCTGATCGGAGTGAGAAATCAAATTTTCAATATCGAGCGCTTGATTTTGTCCCCAAGTCGACAGCCAATTACTTGAACAAGTACAATCTTGTTGACAACCACGTTGGCAATAACCACGGTAAATCATATAGTTATTAAATAAATGTGAAACCTGTTCAGCTACCCAATACAACATGCTTTGCTTTTTAAGCTGTTTTTCTGTGCCTTGCTGTAACTGATCGGCACTGTCATAGATACGCTGTACGATTGAATAGAGAGGATGTTCTTCAGCGAGTGTGATTTGCTCTGAATGAATAAAAGGCTGCAAGGCTTGATGTATCCGCCATTTTAAAATCAAGCGTGGAATATTTGCTTTACGTACCTTCTCTTTATCATCGAGGACTTGTTGGTAGGCATACCATTGGAAACCACGAATTCTCTGATGGAATTGATAATTCGCAGTCATGCCCTGTTGTTCAGCAATTTTCTGCGTTAACCATTGTTCTTGAGCAGGACTAGGGACAATAAAGTGTTGCGTTTTAAACACTTGAAATGGTGAGGTGCTTGGTTGAGTGATGGATGCCATCACGCCTTGTAATAATACTTCAAGGCGTTGACTTTGAATAACATGAATCGCCATGCGTTAATACAACCTCATCAAAAAAGCACCATTTCACATGCACAAAATCGTACATAATCGTTAGGGTTTGTTGATATTTCACCTTACGAGCTATAGCTCTCATTGCGACAGAGGATATTTTTATACGATACAAGGCATGACTTATGAGATTTAGCCATTCTAAATGAATAAGGCATAACGTAGTAGCGTAAAAAATATCCCTGTCCCGCAGGGTTATAACTAAAACCGCCTCAAACTTCGTTATGAACCTTGACAAGGGTTTCGCCATTGCCTGCGTTTCATGCCTTGTTTGAGTTGTTTTAGTCAATAACGCAAGGCATGGCTGAAATGCCAACAAACCCTACTATACAAGCTTGTAGAACTATGTCACGTTAATCAAACAATGAAATATAAAAATTGTTTTGAAAACTGTTATTTAATAAGGTTGAATAAAGTATTGTTGACTATTTATACATACACCCCAAAAAATCCCATATTCAAAGGATAGACTTAGGTATCACTTTATGAAAATTGAAAAAACGCCTGACTTTATTGACCCAAGTTTAAATTTGGAACAAATCCGTAAGGAATGCTTGGAACGTACAAAAAAAACTGCTTATTATTCAGCGGGTGCAGCCATTATACCCATCCCATTTTTTGATGTTGTTGTTGACTTGAGCATGCTGACCCAAGTCATTCCGGATATTAACTCTCGCTTTGGTCTAGCACCTGAACATATCAGCGTCTATGACCCAGAAACCAAAAAAATCCATTGGAATGAATTACGTAAACGTGGTTTTGAGTTTTCAGGATTCCTTGTCGCACGCACTGCCATGAAAAAATCCTTTAATGGTTTCTTTGCCAAAATCGCCACCAAACAAGTGACCAAATTTATTCCTCTAGGCGGACAAATTATTGCAGCAAGTTTAGGGTATTTTATGATGAAAAAAATCACCGAACTGCATATCGAAGATTGCTATAAATTAGCAAAACGTATTCAACAAAAAAGCCTTGCGCTCAACTAATATAAATTTCGACGTTATAAAAGATAGTTAGACTTCTTTCATCAATCCCTTTTGTTTCTCCAACTACGAGAAATACACCGAGGATCTCAATAATGGTAAAAGAGGTCTTTGTTCCCTTTGAGGCGACCTGTCTCAGAGGGAAGTACGGACTACATAAAAACAACAGAAGCATTAATATTCATTTCATTTTTTAAGTTTAGATCAAGATTGTATTTTTATTCTCCATCACACGATGACAAATGAATGATGGAGAGTCGTTGTGCAACACGGACCAACAACGTCAAAGATACGTGCAATTTTTAATGTCACCAGCGGGAATTTTCTCGAACAATATGATTTCTTCCTTTTTGGGCTTTATGCACAAGCCATAGGTCAAACTTTTTTCCACTCCGATAGTAGCTATGCGGCACTGATGAAAACCTTTTTGGTCTTTGCTGTAAGCTTTCTGATGCGTCCGATTGGCGCCCTCGTCCTAGGGCCTTATGTTGATCGCATAGGTCGTCGTAAGGGATTAATGGTCACGTTGAGCATCATGGCCGCTGGTTCATTGCTGATCGCTCTGACCCCAGGTTATGCCAGTATTGGATTTGCAGCCACGGTTTTAATCTTCGTCGGCCGTCTGGCTCAAGGGTTTTCAGCAGGTGTCGAACTCGGTGGTGTGTCTGTCTATTTATCAGAAATAGCTGAACCACATAACCGCGGTTTTATTACCAGTTGGCAATCTGCCAGCCAACAAGTGGCTGTTATTTTTGCTGCTACTTTAGGTTATCTGGTCAGCTTAGCATTTACCAAAGCACAAGTAGATGCTTGGGCGTGGCGCATTCCCTTCTTCGTCGGTTGCGCTATTATTCCGTTCATTTTCTGGTTAAGGAAATCTTTGCAAGAAACAGAAGCATTTAGCTCCCGCAAAGAGCACCCAAGTACTCAACAAATTATGGCGACACTGGCTGCGAATTGGAAAATCGTACTGCTGGGCATGTGCATGGTCGCAACCACCACCACCATGTTTTATTTTATTACGGTATATACACCGACCTATGGTAAGGAAGTGCTGCATTTAAGCAGTACTGAAAGTTTAATCGCAACCGTCATGGTGGGTGTAAGCAACTTTTTACTGTTACCGATTGGTGGACATCTCTCAGATAAGTTTGGTCGAAAACCACTTTTGATCATTACAACCGTACTGATTTTTATTAGTGCCTATCCTTTGCTCAACTGGTTAGCACATGACATCAGTCTTGCGCATATGCTGATGGCACTGTTGTGGTTATCGCTACTCTATAGTTTCTACAATGGTGCGTTGGTGGTTTCATTAACCGAAATGATGCCAAGTTCTGTGCGTATCGCAGGGTTCTCCGTCGCCTATAGCTTAGCAACTTCAGTCTTTGGAGGCTTAACCCCTATGATTGCCACTTATCTTGTTCAAGAGTCTGGCAGTAAAAGTATGCCTGCTTTTTGGCTGATGTTTGCCGCGATCATTAGTCTGATTGCCACATTGATCGTATTTCGTCAGCATCAACGTGTTACAGCCAAACCATCTTCTATACAAGCAGGCTTGGCTCAGCACACTTAATCAACAGTAATGTCCACAACTATAATAGGCAAGCTGAGCGTCTAACCCGCGCTCAGTTGTTTTAATATCGCCTTCAACACTTCAATACGTGCGCTATATTTATCATTGGTTGCAATCACATGCCACGGTGCATCCTTAGTACTGGTCCGTTCAAACATATCCGCGGCTGCGTTTAAATAATCATCCCATTTTTCACGATTACGCCAGTCTTCTTCTGTGATCTTAAAACGTTTATGCGGTGTCTGTTCCCGTTCTTTAAAGCGCAATGCTTGTTCATCTTTGCTAATCGCCAACCAAATCTTAACAATGACGGTTTGACTATCAATTAAGTTCTGTTCAAAACGATTGATTTCATCATAAGCACGTTGCCATTCAGGCATGCATGCAAATCCTTCAACACGCTCTACTAACACACGGCCATACCATGTCCGATCAAAAATGGTGATTTTGCCACTGTCATTGAGTCGATTCCAAAAGCGCCATAAATAAGGACGGCGCAATTCGTAGCGCTCAGGTGCGGCAATGCTATGAATTTCGTATTCACGCGGATCAAGTTTTTTTACAATGCGCTTAATGGCTCCGCCTTTACCTGCAGCATCAATTCCCTCAAACGCAATAATCACTTTACGCTCATCACAACGTAATGCTTCAGCAACTTTTCGGGTCAGTTCATTCAACTCGTCTTTATAGCGTTCTTTTTCTAAAACTTGCTGTTCTGGTTGTATCAATTGTTGAGGAATCTCTGCCTGCTGCCATGTTTTTGCTGCTGATGTTTGATGCTCTGGCAAGGCTTGCAAAGTCTGTAACACATACTGAGCAAAGCATTGATCCCGACGTTTTTCATCTTCGCCATTGATGATAAACCAGTCCTCAGTAAAGCATTGACTGAAGCTTTGCAAAGTCTCATATTGCTTTTTATTGCGCCAATCCAACCCATGAAGTTTATGCCAATGCTGCTCAGATGGATCTACTTGATCCAAACGTTTTTGCAGTGCTTTCCAAGACAGATCGAACCAAACTTTAATCACATGTACATGGTTCTGCTGTAAATCATGCTCAAATGCCCGCATTTTTTCGACATAACGATCAAATGCTTTGTCATCCAAAGCCTTGGCATCCTGCATTACGGTTGCAAGTAAATCACTATACCAATTGCCAAACATCACCACGATTTGACCTTCAGCAGGAATAAATCGAGTATAAGACTGCCAAAATGCTTGGCTATTTGACATACGTTGCGGCGCATCCGCTTTAACACGGAGATAACGCGGGTCGACCCACTCTCTTAACTGTTTAACCGCTTCGCCCTTGCCTGCCAGTTCAATACCACTGACCAGCACTAACACACTTTTTGCATTTTTTTGATCTTGGCTTTGTTTTAATGCGTACTGCGCCTCAATCAAATCTAAAGAAAGCTCATCTTCATCACGTAATTCAAATACGGGTTGTTGTCCACTCATTTTTTGCTCTAAGTGTATGATTTATCAAAATTGAGTATAGTCATAACTTGAATAGACTTTAAAAAAACAAATGTACAATTTCTGTAGAATAAAATAAATGTAGCTTTGTAGTGACCAATTGTTAAACATTTAGCGTTTATGTTGTCATGGTTCTTGGGTATCATGCAGCCTATGATTTCATGATTTTATTTTCTTTGAGTGCGAATATGTCAAAACTCGCTGCATTTGATGATCTTTTATTACAATATCAAAATTTGAATTACCACCAAGATCCAGCGATTGCCCAACGTCTACATGATGCACAAGCATGGATGAAAGCACGCATTGCGGCAACGCATCAAGATTTCTTTGCTCAGCCTGAAAATCAACTGATGGCGCAATATTTTTTAAATCGCTTATATGGTGGGCCTGATTTTGATGCCATGGCACAGCAAATCGAACGCTTACTGAAATATGCCCACAAAGCGGAAAGCCTACTTCCTGAAAATGCCATTAAAACAGGCACAAAGTCAGTTAGTCTGGCAGTACTCGCGACACGGTTGGATGAGCAAGTCGCCATCCAACTCTTACAAGACTACCCTTTAGATACACCGATAACCGATGAAATCATGCGCCAGACACTGGTCAAACTTGATCAAGGTGAAGCGCGTTATGAACAATTACAACTACTCGATGAGTTAGGCGTAACCTTAGACAAATATATGCGTTCTACCATGATGTACGCTGCTTTTAAGATGTGCAAAGGTATTGCCAAAAAATATCAATTTGAAGGGATGTACGAATTCATTCAAGAAGGTTTTGCTGCAATGAAACCCTTAAAATCTGCTGCGGTTTTTATTCAAGCGTTTACTGAAAAAGAGCGTGAAATTATTGACAAAGTTCATGCTGGGGATCCTGCTCCATTTCAAGTATAAATAACATACGCCCTCCCTCTTCCATAAGAGGGAGATTTTTCTCAGCACAATTCAAAATAAAAACCCTTTTGAGAAAATGAGTTTCTGTATATTATTCATAACAATTACATGTCAAAGCCTGTAAAAAATTACAAAATCTGTCATCATGCATGCTGATTCGTGCCGCTAGAACGAAAGTTTAGGAGAAAACAATGTCTAACGAAAACCAACAGCCCACCCCAGAAGTTGAGCAAAAACCAAGTTCAGACAAAGTCAGCCCATTCCTAAGCTCACCCCTTCCTCAAGGCACACCGCAAGGCCAGCAACAAACATTACAACAAGGTCTAACATCGACACCGACAGGTTCGGTACCGAAATACAACTTACCGCGTGGTGCAAATACAGGAAATGTCGGTGAAACCACTCACTTTGGTTATCAAACCGTAAGTAGTGATGATAAAGCACAAAAAGTTGCAGAAGTATTCCATTCGGTTGCGAGCAAATACGACATCATGAATGACCTCATGTCATTCGGTATCCACCGTCTCTGGAAACGTTTTGCGATTAATATGTCTGGTGTTCGTCGTGGACAGCACGTATTAGATATCGCAGGCGGTACAGGTGACCTTGCAAAAGTGTTTAGTCGCGAAGTAGGTCCTCAAGGCCATGTGGTCCTTTCAGATATTAATGAATCCATGTTGGATGTGGGCCGTGATCGTCTAATTGATGCGGGCTGTACCAACGTTGATTTTGTACTTGCCAATGCAGAAACTTTAGAACCATTTGCAGACAATAGCTTCGATTTACTGACCATCAGTTTTGGTTTACGTAATGTGACCGATAAAGATGCTGCCTTACAAGCGATGTATCGTGTCCTTAAGCCAGGTGGTCGTTTATTGGTACTTGAGTTTTCAAAACCTGTGTTTGAACCTTTCTCAAAACTTTATGACTTTTATTCATTCACGGCACTCCCGATCATGGGTAAATTGGTCGCGAACGATGCTGAAAGCTATAAATACCTCGCTGAATCGATCCGTATGCATCCTGACCAACGCACCTTAAAAGGGATGATGGAAAATGCGGGCTTCCAAAGCTGTGACTACCACAACTTAACAGGTGGTATCGTGGCTGTTCACCGTGGATTCAAACTGTAAGGTTCAGATTTTAAGGAATTCGCAATGTGGTCGATTTTAGCACTCGGTGCAATCGAACGACTCATTCATCATGTGATTGATTTGGATGCGATTACACGCGTTCAACTCAATCAACTACAAGGTCAATTATTGCGAGTGGTGATCGATAGTCCCCAACTCTCTGTTGATGTGTTTTTTGATGAAAATAAAGTTCGACTGGAACCGACGGTGACAGGACAGAGCCAAGCACCATCCATCTTTGAACAACGACCTTTTGATTCTCAGAATAAACTCACTGATGCAACGGCAACCCTACATGTTGAAAACGTAGTGGAGCTAGTCAAATTATTACTTAGTGATATGGATCAAATTGGCAATATCCCTCTGCAAGGCGACTATCACTTACTACAAGAAATTCAAAGAATTATGCAACAGGCGGAACCTGATCTTGCGGCGCATTTATCGCCTTGGATTGGACCACAACTGGCACATGAACTTGGTAAAATTCAGCGTGCGCCACAACAGTTAAAACGTTCACTGCAAAGCCATTTGTTCTTTGTTGAAGATGCGTTAAAAGAAGACAGCGGGATATTTGCCCCACGTTGGCAAATGGACGATCTCAATCGTGAAACACGCCAACTCAATCAAGAAATTGATCGCTTAGAAGCGAAATTTCAACTGTTACAAGCACAGCTCAACTCACAACATCAACCCTCACACGACTAGGTAAGACTGTATATGATTCCGCATATTAAACGGTTATTTGAACTTTGGCAGATCGCAGCACATTATCGGCTCGACACCTTGTTCCCCGCGGAAGAATTACCTGTAAAAGCCCGTCATGTCTTAAATGTGATTAAAACACATCCTGCTGCATGGTCGAGTCGTGAGAAAAAGAATCCACTTAAGCTCAAAGAAGCCTTAGAAGATATGGGGCCTTTGGCAATTAAGCTGGGGCAACTCCTCTCTACCCGTCGTGATCTGATTCCACCTGAAATTTTATCGCAATTGGTGTTATTGCAAGATCAGGTTAAACCGTTTGATGTACAACTGGCAAAACAACGGATTCAGGAATCATTAAAAGCAGATGTTTCCACCTTGTTCTCTCGTTTTGATGAACAACCGCTTGCTGCTGCGTCGATTGCACAAGTACATACCGCCGCACTGCATGATGGTCGTGAAGTGGTGGTTAAAGTCACTCGTCCTGATATCCGCAATCAAATTTTACAAGACTTTGAAATCCTCGCTTGGCTCGGGGATTGGTTGGAAAATCGTTTAGAAGCGGCACGCGCCCTACATTTATCTGAAATTATTCAGGACTACCGTCAGATCATTTTAAATGAACTTGATCTCAGTCTTGAGGCCGACAATACCCGTCGTATGCGCCATTACTTTACTGGTTCAAGCATGATGTATGTGCCTGAAGTCTATATGGACAGTAAAGACGTGATGGTGGCTGAGCGCATCACAGGCGTACCGATTTCTGATATCGCGACCTTTGACCGTTTAGGCATGGATCGTGCTGATCTGGCAGAAAAAGGCTTAACCATTTTCTTTACCCAAGTGTTCCGTGACAACTTCTTCCACGCCGACATGCATCCGGGTAATGTCTTTGTTGAAACCATTAACCCAAACAATCCTCGCTTTATCGCGTTGGACTGCGCGATCATGGGTGAGTTGTCAAAACATGATCAAATGACCATTGCACGAATGTTACTTGCGGTGATGAACAGCAACTTTATGCAGTTGGTTCAAATCGTGCATCAAGCGGGCTGGATTCCACCGGGTACAGATCAAGATGCATTGTCTCGCGAGATGCGCCGCACCGTTGGACCAATGGTCTCTAAACCCATGGATCAGCTCGACTTCGCCGGGATTTTAATTCAAGTCATGGACATTGCGCGTCGTTTCCACTTGGAAATTCCACCGCAGTTGATGTTACTCCTCAAAACACTGGTTCATGTTGAAGGCTTAGGTACGGATCTTTATCCTCAACTCGACATCTGGAAGCTGGCCAAACCGATTTTGACCGAATGGGTCAAAGCCAATATGAATCCAGTCAAAAATATGAAAGAGCTTGGCCAGCAGATTCCCGACCTATTATTGGGCGCTCAAGATTTGCCAAGCCTACTTATTGATAGTCTAAATGGTTTAAAAAACCAATCTGCATGGCATGACAAACAGCTCAAAGAAATTCAACAAATGCGCTTACAAATGCAACAGCAGCAGCGCCGTAGTTGGATGTTCGGCAGTAGTATGTTGATTTTGCTCACCATTGCGATTATTAGTCCGTGGTTAATCTCAGTTATCTTAATCGTACTGAGTGGACTTCTCGCATTTTGGCGGGTGATCAAATAATCTAGATATTCACCAATACCCTCACTGCAACATTAATTTTCATCATTTGATTATTTGGCATACAAGTTGCTATTTCATAATTATAAAAATCAAAGATGATTTTTTAATTCACGGCCAATGACGCTCGTAAAACTGCTTGCTCCATAAATTACATATGGATTGAGTGGTGGAAGGGCGCTGTCATCTTTTTATCTGCTTTACCCTACAGCCTCCATCTCTCACCTCTCGCTCGCATAAATAAAATATTGATCAGCATAAATCATCTGGCTAATGGCCAAGAGACAATCTGAATAGGGGTCTAACGATTATGTCACATTTAGTCAAATCAACATGTTTAATGATGTGTATGACTGCCGCGGTATTATCGCTGAGCGGATGTGGTAAAAAACCTGAAACTGCAACGAATGCATCTTCAAACACAGCAACCGAGGCTGAAAAAACCAATCTCAAACTTGGATTTATTAAACTCACCGATATGGTGCCTTTAGCAATTGCCCATGAAAAAGGCTATTTCCAAGATGAAGGATTAAATGTGCAACTTGAAGCACAATCAAATTGGAAAGTTCTCTATGACCGTGTTGCTGGTGGGGAATTAGACGGCGCGCATATGCTCGCAGCGATGCCACTAGGCTCGATGACAGGCATTACTGGAAATAAAGAAATCATTGCCCCATTTACGCTTTCCTATAATGGTGCAGGCATCACCGTATCAAATTCAGTTTGGCAAAAAATGAAGCCGAACCTAAGCATGGAAAATGGTAAGCCGAAGCACCCGATTAGTGCTGAGGCATTAAAAGTGGCCGCAAATGAATCAAAAGCTGCGGGTAAGCCCTTTAATTTGGGTATGACATTTCCAGTGGGTACACATAACTACATGATGCGCTATTGGCTTGCGGCAGGTGGTGTCAATCCGGGCGTATACGATGCAAGCGATACTTCAGGCAATAAAGGTGCAGATGTGATGCTCTCAGTAGTGCCCCCACCACAAATGGTTGCCACCATGGAAGCAGGAACGACGATGGGCTATTGCGTTGGTGAACCGTGGAACCAACAAGCCGTGTTTAAAAAAATTGGCGTTCCCGTAGCCACCTCTGACCAGATGTGGAAAGACGGAACAGATAAGGTTTTTGGAATGACCAAAGACTTTGCCGAGAAAAACCCAACAACAACCATAAAAGTCGTCAAAGCATTAATTCGCGCATCTTACTGGTTAGATCAAGACAATAATGCCAATCGTGCTGAAGCGGTCAAAATCATTTCAAGACCGAACTATGTCGGCGCGGATGAAGCTGTGATTGCCAACAGTATGACAGGAACCTTTGAATTTGAAGCAGGTGATAAGCGCCCCGTACCAAATTTCAATACCTTCTATAAAGGTCAATACGGCATTCCGTATTATTCAGATGCAGTCTGGTGGTTAACACAAATGCGTCGTTGGGGACATGTGCCTGAAACCAAGCCAGATCAATGGTATTTAGATATGGCGAAAAAAGCCTATCAACCAGAAATCTATGCGCAAGCAGCCAAAGAACTGATCGCTGAAGGCAAAATGAAGGCAGAAGATTTCCCTGACCTCAGCACCGCGACCTATATCAAAGCACCAGAAACCAGTGCTTTGGATGGTGTTACTTTTGATGCAAATCAACCCAATGCTTTCTTGGCATCCTTTAAAATTGGTTTGAAATAACTCTCTACGAACATGGGATAAGTGATGCCTGGTTTGAAAGGCTCACTTATCCAGCCAAGATTATATTGATGTTATAGGGGGAATTTTCATGAAAAAACTATCAATAAAAGCACGTCATTCTGTATTAAGCGTCATCTTGCCGATGATTGCAATTCTTGTATTTTTAGGGGTTTGGCAAGGTGCATCACAACAGATTCAAACCAATATTGGCAACCTACCCGACCCTGTGGAAGTGTTTAATGCCTTTAAAGGTCTAATGGCTGAGTTTTTCAATCAGCGAGAAGCTGCAAAAAGCTTTTATGCCAATTTACCCGAAGGATCGACCGCCATATTTAGTGGTCCTCCGACTTTTTTTGATCAGATTCTGACAAGTTTAAAAACGGTGCTAACCGCCTGCCTGATCTCTTCAATGATTGCCATTCCAGTGGGTTTACTCTGTGGCCTAAGTCCTAATTTTTATCGTGCTTTAAATCCACTTATTCAGATTTTCAAACCGATTAGTCCATTAGCATGGTTACCGATTGTGAGTTTATTGGTTGCGTCCTTATATGTAAATCCAGTCGAGGGGCTATCTAAATCATTTGTCATTTCAGCCATTACCGTCGCGATGTGTACCATCTGGCCTACCCTGATTAATACCATGGTCGGCGTAGGACAAATCAGCCAAGACTTTATCAATGTCAGTAAAGTACTGAATCTCTCTTGGTACACCCACCTCACCAAAATTGTATTGCCTGCAGTTATCCCAATGATATTTACAGGTTTACGCCTGTCTGTCGGGGTGGGTTGGATGGTCTTGATTGCGGCTGAAATGCTCGCCCAAAATCCTGGCTTAGGAAAATTTGTTTGGGATGAATTTCAAAATGGCAGCAGCCTATCAACTTCACGAATTTTCGTTGCCGTCATCACCATTGGTTTGATTGGTTTTGCGCTTGATCGAATAATGCTCATGCTACAACACCGTTTTAGCTGGGATAAATCTCTTGCCGCTCGCTAATAAGGAATAGACATATGAGTACAGCCTATCTTTCTTTACAACATCTCGATATGGTGTTTGAAAAAGACAGCGGTGGAACTTTTACCGCTTTACAGAATATCCATCTCGATATTCATCAAGGTGAGTTTGTTTCATTAATTGGACATTCTGGTTGCGGGAAATCAACTGTTTTAAATATCGTTGCTGGTCTATACCAAGCTACGCAAGGCGTGGTGTTACTGGATGGCAAAGAAGTCAATACGCCAAGTAGTGATCGTGCAGTGGTATTTCAGAATCACTCACTACTCCCGTGGCTAAGTTGCTATGAAAATATTGAACTTGCAGTCAATTCTGTGTTTAAAACGCAAATGAGCAAAGCCGAACGTCATGACTGGATTATTCACAATCTAAACCAAGTCAATATGCTGCATGCCAAAGATAAATTACCGAGTGAAATTTCAGGGGGAATGAAACAACGGATTGGGATTGGGCGTGCACTGGCAATGAAACCTAAAGTTTTATTACTCGATGAACCATTTGGCGCTTTAGATTCGCTCACACGCTGCACGCTACAAGATGCATTAATGCAAATTCAGGCAGAGCTGAATAACACCATGATCATGATTACCCATGATGTCGATGAGGCAGTATTGTTATCTGACCGCATTGTGATGATGACCAATGGACCTGCTGCGACCATTGGTGAAATCTTGACGGTTGATCTGCCTCGCCCTCGTGATCGCCTTGCTTTGACTGAAGATGCACAATTCAATCATTATCGGGGTGAGGTGCTGGCGTTCTTGCATCACAAACACAAACATGTCGAGGCTTAAGTTCTGTTAAGCAATCCATGAATCGGCTTCCGATACTTCCTTCAAAAGCTAAACCTGCAAGAGCGTTTCCAAAAACGCTCTCAGGGCGCTTTTGCCCCTATGATCACCAACGTCAAGTTTGATTTGTCTATAAAACAAAGTATTATGCTTAAACGATATAATGACTTAACAATGATATAGAGATATCTGTGTTCTTATACAAAAGAACATGATGATGGAAAATATTCATTCAAAAATAATATGAAGATACCCCATTTTGCGATTATTGGCGCAGGTACAGCAGGACTCGCAACCGCAATTCTACTTGCACGCGAAGGCAATCAGGTCACCATTTTTGAACAAGTCGATGAATTATCACCTGTCGGGGCTGGCTTACTGTTACAACCTGTTGGTTTGGCGGTCTTTGAACATCTCGGTGTACTTGAGCATGCCTTACAGCTTGGAGCGAAAGTCACAGGCTTAGAAGGACAACTCCCCAATAAACGACTTTTGGTCAATAGCCATTACCAGCAAGCTGCTCCAAAGCTCTATGGTCTAGGCATTCATCGCGCCACTCTTTGTCACGTGCTCATGCAAAAACTGGCTGAATACTCAAATCAAGTGACATGGCGGATGAGTCACAGCATTGAAAGAATTGAAGAACGACAAAATGAAGTTCGATTATTTGGCTCATCCAAACAACATAATTTTGATGACTGTTTTGATGCGGTATTGATTGCCAATGGTGCACGTAGTCAACTACGACCTAAACAATGGGTGAAAGTCGATCAAGCATATCCGTGGGGCGCAGCGTGGAGCATCGTACCTGAATGCTTGACTCTGAGTCCTGAAATTTTGCATCAGTTTTATGATCGCTCAAAAATCATGATGGGTGTTCTACCCACAGGTGCAATCCCCTCTGCACCGCAGCAACGGCTTTCCAGCGTATTTTGGAGTCTGCCAACGCCACAGTTACAATCCTTTTTAAAAAATGAACAAGCAAAACAGCAATGGCTACAACAAGTGTCAGATCGCTGGCCTGATGTCGCAGAATGGCTGAAACAGATTGTGTACGATGAACAAATCCAACCACAATGGTTATCCGCACAATACCGTGATGTGGTGATGTCGCAATATGGGCAAGGACGAATTGGGGTGATTGGTGATGCCGCACATGCCATGAGTCCACAATTAGGGCAAGGTGCCAATATGGCACTGTTAGATGCGTGGGCTTTTTCACAATCCGTACAACGTGCCAAGAAAAACCAGCAAATAGATTGGGCAGTGCTGTGGCAGCATTATCATCAGCATCGTCATTCTTCAACCCAGTTTTATCAGTTCCTTAGCCGTTTACTGACACCCCTTTATCAATCCAATCATTGGTGGGCAGGCAGCTTACGTGACCTTACTTTTCCTTGGATGTATCAGATTCCCTATTTTCGTAAGGAAATGGCGATGACCATTTCAGGTTTAAAAACGGGTTTATTTCAGCAAATGAGCTATCAACAAATTGCTGCATATCAACAAAATGAAAATGCATTGCTTCAAAACAATCAATCGTTGCCTGAATATGACTAACATCAAAAAGGAGTTCAGTCAGAACGGACTGGGTCAATGGGGAAAATTTATCGATTTATTTACGTGACCCAGATCAGAATTTGATTGAGATCTCGAACCACCTTTAATTATCCATCATTGATTTTTTAACCAACAAGCATAGCCAACCCTAGCCACACAGGCTAAACTAGCTGCTCTCCACTCAATGGATTTCACTCATGTCAAACTGGTTAGATGAAGTTAAATTTGATTCCAATGGTCTTGTTCCTGCCATTGCACAACATCATCAAACTGGTCGAGTGTTAATGGTTGCGTGGATGAATCGTGAGGCTTTACAACTCACCGCAGAAAAAAACCAAGCGGTGTATTACTCACGTTCACGCCAAAAACTATGGCACAAAGGCGAAGAATCAGGTCATTTCCAAACGGTGCATGAAATTCGTCTGGATTGTGATGCAGATGTCATCATTCTACAAATCGAACAACATGGCGGTATTGCCTGTCATACGGGGCGTGAATCTTGCTTCTATCGCAAACTCACCCCGCAAGGCTGGGAAACCGTTGATGCACAACTGAAAGATCCCACTGCGATTTACGGCACATCTGCAAAAACAGACACTCACGATCATGTTCAAAGTGAGCAAGTCGATGTACTCGACTATTTAGGTCGTTTGATGCAACAACGCAAAAAAGCAGAAGCAGATAACTCGTATATCGCAAGCCTTTATAAAAAAGGCATCAATAAGATTTTAGAAAAAGTCGGTGAAGAAAGTGTCGAAACGATCATCGCCGCTAAAGATTATGCAGTGCATGCTTCTTTGGAAAATAAACACGATCTGATTTATGAAGTGGCTGACTTATGGTTCCATAGTATCGTCATGCTCGGTTACTTCGATCTTGATCCACAAGTGGTTTTAGATGAGTTAGCACGCCGTCAAGGTTTATCAGGTTTAGTTGAAAAAGCAAACCGTAGCAAAGAGGCGTAATCCAAACCTGTGTCAAATATCGAAAAACCCAAAGCCACCTATGAGCAAGCAGTTGCCATAGATAATGCTCGTTTAGGACAATCATTTAAAGTGATTGCTTATGCTGGCACAGGTAAAACCACAACCTTACAAATGATCAGTGATGCCATGCCTGAGCGGCGTGGTATGTATTTGGCGTTTAATAAAGCGATTGCCACTGAGGCGCAGAGTAAATTTCATGGCAATGTCAATTGTCGTACTTTTCACTCGCTGGCATTTCGCAGTGTTCCACGTGGCATCACTGACAAATTACGCTTACCGCGTTTAAGTCCGAGTTTTATCGCCAAAGAATATCGCTTAGAACCAATTACCTTGCGACGCTTAATGGGCGGACGCTATGAAAAATATGTATTGATGCCAAGTCGGCTTGCCAGTTTAGTGTCCAATACCGTCAGTTATTTTTGCTCGACCAGTTCGCAATACCCTGCGCCACGTCATATACAAGCACCAAGTTGGCTGCATCAAGATGATATCGAATCCTTACAGCAACATCTTTATCCTGCGGTTGAACGTCGCTGGCTAGAGTCGATTGATCCCAATCATCAGGCTGGCATTGGGCATGACATTTACCTCAAATTGTGGGCGTTGTCAGAACCCAATATTCCAACGGATTATGTGCTGTTTGACGAAGCACAAGATGCTGATCCACTGATGCTCGGTATTTTGTTGCGACAGAAAAGTACCCAAGTGATTTATGTCGGCGATGCGCATCAACAAATCTATGCGTGGCGTGGCGCAATCAATGCCATGCAGCAAATGCCACTGCCTGAAAGTCGTTTAACCACCTCCTTTCGTTTTGGTGATGCGATTGCAGATGTGGCCAATAGTTTATTGGGTGCATTGAATGAAACCGTACCGCTTCTAGGCAACCCCAATGTCAAATCGAGTGTGGTAAATAAACCACATACCAAAATGCGTGATGCAATACTATGTCGCACCAATGCCCGTGCGATGGAATTGTTACTGGCTGGTTTAGTTCATGGTGATAAAGTCGGTTTGCAAGCTGATCATCAAAAACTGAGTCGTTTTGTGGATGCAGCTAGTCTCCTCAAACAAGGCAAGCGTATCGTCGATGTTCCAGAATTGGCTTGGTTTAACTCTTGGCATGATGTGCATGAGTACTGTGAAACCAATGATGGTAGTGACATCAAACCTTTAGTTAAATTGGTTGATGAACATGGTACAGATCCATTGAAAAGAGCATTGGCCAAAATCACCCCAATTGAACAAGCGGATTATGTGATTTCAACTGCGCATAAAGCCAAAGGTCTAGAATGGAACCGTGTGCATATCGAAGATGATTACCAATTTAAAATAAACGGACTTGAACATAAAATTACAGATGAAGAATTAAGATTACTTTACGTGGCCTGCACTCGTGCTAAAGTAAGTTTAAATATCCATCATCTTTTTGACTTAATACAACAATTAAAACTAAAACGATGCGCTCCCCCAAGCCTTCAAAAAACCGCAGGTTAAAGCGCTCATGATCGAGGTAAGCTTATGCAACTTGAATCGGTTCAATTTAGACATGTGGGCATGTTTCGAGACCTTCGTATTGAGTTTCAACCTGAACGGCATCCCATCACCCTGATCCTAGGCGATCAAGCGACAGGCAAAACCACAGTTATAAAAAACATCTATCAGGCACTGTCTTGGTTCTCAGCGCGATACAAAGATATCAGAACCGCTGGCGTGGTCATCTCAGATCAAGATATTATGCTGAAGTGCTTACAAGCCAAAATTCAGACCCAAGTGCGTATCAGCAGTGAGCTCAACAATGTCTTAACAGAAAGTAGCTCGGCTCAACAAAAAAACACCCAAAGCTGCGTCTGGAAGTTATTTAAAACCTTTAATAATCAAGGTGTCGGAATCAGTCAGGTTGAGACGCAACAACTCGATCAAATGGTAAGTTTGTATCAAAAAACCATTCTCCAAGATCCCTTATTTGGTCTTCCTCTGATCGCCTATTACCCTGCCGAACGCTTTGTCCAAGACATCAACTTACAAAGTAAAAATGTGCCTGGCGTTTTACAAAAAAACTCAGCCTATGACCTAACCGCGATTCCTTACACAACCTTTACTCGTTTTTTTGAATGGTTACGTGAGATTAGTGATGTCGAAAATGCCCATTCAGCGCATATCGTCAGACGTTTGATGGGCAATGATTTTAATCAACAAAACCAATCTGAAATATTGCAAGAACTACAACAAGAACTGCTCAACCATCCTAAACAGCTCTCCGCACCCAATCTGTATGCATTGAAAAAAAGCTTGAATACCGTGTTTCCCGAACTGGATGATATTTATATTCAATATGTACCAAAGCTACAGCTCATCGTGCGCTATCAAGAGCAATTGATCCCATTCCAGCAACTTTCCACATCACAAAAAACATGGATCGCGCTGGTTGGAGACATCAGTCGTCGTTTATGCTTACTCAATCAACATTGCTTTGACCCCTGTTTAGAGGGCGAAGGTGTCTTATTGATTGACCAAATCGATGCACAACTCGATCAAGTCATGTGTGCAGAAATTCTTGAGCGCTTACATCACGCCTTCCCTCGCCTACAAATCATCGTGACAGGCAACCGCGACGAACTCCTCGAGCATGCACTCCACTATCAATGTTTACGCTTAGACTCAAAAGAGATTTTTGAAATCAATCTAGAGCAATCACAACAACAACTGTCTGAACTATATAGTGAACTTTCACAGACAGAAGAGGATACTGAACTGCAAAGCCCCGACTTAGTTGAGTCAGAGACCTTGTCGCGTAGAGTTGATGAATTATTCAATCAGATACAAGAACTTAGTCCACAAGAAAAAAATGAGTTATTAGACTTACTTAAAATTGATGATACCCCACAAAAAAGTGCTTTATAGCCTGCCAAGCGAATAACAGCACCCAGCTCTTTTGAGGTTTTGATCTGTGTTTTTCATGTAATAAGCCAATCTTTTTTATTGTTTTTGTAGTAAAATAAATCGCTTTTTATTACTAAGTTGCGCAATACAACTTACTGCTCTATTAACTTGATTGGGCTTCAAGATTTAAAGCTTTGGCGTTCTCTTTGCGCGCCTGTGAGTCTTGAATAAATTTCACTTTAGGTTTTCGACCTACATCATCGACATGGATACCAGTGTGCTACCGATTATTATCCTATTACCGCTCATACTCGGCACCACCCTAATCCCACAATTGCAACGTATCTCACGTGGCATGACGGCACTTGGGGCGATTGGCATCAGTCTGAGTTGTTTTATTTTATTATTAACCCAGGCGCCTACCATTCTTCAAGGCAATACCCTGCAACAAAGCTGGGATTGGCTACCACAACTTGGAATCAATCTAAGTTTCCGCCTTGATGCCTTAGGTCTATTATTTGGTCTACTGATTAGCGGTATCGGTACCCTAATTTATATTTATGCTTATTATTATCTAAGCCCTAAAAATTCGCTGACTAAACTGTATCAGTTACTGATGCTGTTTATGGCGGCGATGCTCGGTATTTCATTTTCTAACAACCTCATTTTATTACTCGTATTTTGGGAACTGACCAGTATTTCATCCTTCCTGCTGGTAGGTTATTGGAGCAATTACGATGCAGCGCAACGCGGTGCACGTATGGCGCTCACCATAACAGGCTTAGGTGGCCTTGCGATGCTGGGTGGTTTTGTCCTGCTTGGACAAATCACCGGAACATACGAGATCGACCAACTGGTGCAGATGAAAGATATCATTCAACAGCATGAGCTTTTTGTCCCCACGTTACTGTTGATTTTACTCGGTGCATTTACCAAAAGTGCGCAGTTTCCATTTCACTTTTGGCTTCCGAATGCCATGGCAGCACCTACACCAGTTTCTGCCTACCTACACTCAGCCACGATGGTTAAAGCAGGGATTTTCTTGCTGGCTCGTTTAGCGCCGATCTTTATTGGTGCTGCGCTGTATCACAACATCGTGACCTTTGTTGGTCTGTTTACCTTGTGTATGGCAGCAGGTTTTGCCATTTTCAAAGAAGATCTCAAAGGGCTGTTGGCTTATTCGACCATCAGTCATTTAGGTTTGATCGTTTGCCTACTCGGTATCGGTTCTCCGCTTGCAGTTGCAGCGGCAATTTTTCATATCATTAACCATGCAACCTTTAAAGCCGCATTGTTTATGATTGCAGGCATTATTGACCATGAGACTGGAACACGCGATTTACGTAAGCTAAGTGGCATTTGGCAACTGTTACCATTCACAGCCACGCTCACCATGATCACTGCCGCTTCAATGGCAGGTGTCCCTCTCACCAATGGTTTCCTCTCTAAAGAAATGTTCTTTACTGAGTTGCTGGTAAATCTATCTGGTCCTGTCATGATTGCTTCCGCAATTGTGGCGACTTTAGCCGGTATCTTTGCGGTGAGTTATTCAATCCGCTTAGTCCATGGCGTATTTTTTGATGGCGAAGTGGGTAAACAGGTTCCTCACAAAGATGCGCATGAACCACACTTAGGCATGCGTATGCCTGCCATTATTCTTGCAGCCTTGTGTATTTTGGTGGGTATTTTCCCAGCACTATTGGCTGAAACATTTGTCAACAGTGTAACTCGTGCCAGTTTGGCACAGCCAGACTTTGTTGGAACACATTTGGCCATTTGGCATGGCGTTAACGCACCATTAATCATGAGTCTGATTGCCTTGGTGGGCGGTACAATATTTTACTTCGCACTGGCTAAAGATGGTCGTATCCGTAAAATTGATCTCGATCCTCATCTTGGCAAATTTCAGGGCAAAATCTTATTTGAACTGTTCCTTAAACACTTATTACTGATCAGTCGCAAAATAAAACAACGCACTGAAAATGGCTCTTTACAGCACTACTTATTTTTAATTGTGCTGTTTAGCATCTTCATGGTGGCTTTACCCCTCTTCAATCAAGGTTTAACCACAGGTACACGTGAACTGACACATGCACCTTGGATTGCCATTGTACTTTGGCTCACATTGTTCTCTGGCTGCTGGATGATGCTTTGGTTCCATCATGAACGAATCAAAGCCATCTTGATTAGCGGCGCAGTCGGTTTAGTCGTGACCATGACCTTCGTGGCTTTATCGGCACCTGATTTGGCGCTGACGCAAATCACTGTAGATGTGGTGACCACCATTTTATTGTTAATGAGTTTGTCTTTACTGCCACAACTTACACCTTACGAATCATCGCGCCCGCATCGTTGGCGCGATGCCAGTCTTGCGATTGCAGGTGGTCTAGGAATTGGCTGGATCACATGGCTAATCCTGAGTCGAGACCATAATTCAATTTCATGGTTCTTCTTGCAGCAATCCATCCCCTTGGGTGGCGGTTCAAATGTGGTCAATGTCATTTTGGTTGACTTCCGTGGCTTTGATACTTTCGGTGAAATTGTGGTGCTTGGGATTGCTGCCATTGGCGCACTGTGCTTGATGGACGGTATGCGTACGCATGGCACTACGGTGACCCAAGGATTAACCTATCGTTTTAATCCATCTCCCTTGATGTTACGTATCGCTGCTTCTTGGGTATTACCGATCGCACTTGTGATCAGTATTTATATTTTCCTCCGTGGACATAACTATCCAGGTGGCGGTTTTATCGCAGGTCTAGTCACTGCAATGGCGCTGATCATTCAGTATATTGCCTTGGGACAAGATCAAGCCGAAAGAATAATTAAAGCCAAGTCGGGTCGTTTATACGAAATTTGTATTGGTTCAGGCTTAATGATTGCAGGTTTAACTGGTGTTGGCGCTTGGTTCTGGGCACGCCCATTCCTCACCAGCGCACATATCTACATAGAGCCTCCTCTGATTGGAAAAATGCATTTAGCTTCTGCATTGCCATTTGACTTAGGGGTCTACATTACCGTCGTGGGTGCAACCATGTTGTTGATTTCGGTCTTAGGTGACTCACGTCACTCAGGTATGACGGGACCAATCCCAAGTGGAGACAAATAATATGCTCAGTATTGAATTTTTACTCGCTTCTGGTATTGGTTTACTGACTGCGACAGGCATTTATTTAATTCTACGTGCCAGAACATTCCCTGTGGTACTCGGACTGGTCATGATTGGCTATGCCGTAAATTTATTTTTGTTTGCGATGGGGCGAACCCAAGTCAACGCACCTGCCGTACTGACTGAAACGACTAAAGTGTCTGACCCATTACCTCAAGCATTGGTACTGACCGCGATTGTGATTGGTTTTGCCACCACCGCATTTATCGTACAACTGGCATTGCGCAGTCGTTACGAGTCAGGCACAGATCATGTCGACTCAAAAGAAGATCCAACCTTGACTTATGACCCACGTGAGGATGAGCCATAATGTTTGATTTCTACCACTTTTGGCAGACTCATGCTCCAATTCTTAGTATTTTAATTCCAGCATTTACTAGTTTTATATTATTGATATTGGGTAATCCCGGTGCGGGGGCGTTAAAACAAGACTGGCGCCAACCTTGGCGACGTGGGATCAGTCTCACCTCCGTCGTTTTAGGCTTAGTCACTGCGGTGAGCTATCTAGCAATCGCAAGTACAGGTCAAATTACGGTTTACCAGTTGGCTGAATGGTCTGCACCATTTGGTATCGTATTGGTACTTGATCGTTTATCCGCATTTATGTTGGTCTTGACCTATGCACTGGCAGTGCCTGTACTTTGGTATGCCAGTCATAACTGGGACACACGTGGTCGCTATTTTCACGTGATGTTTCATTTCTTATTGATGGGTATCACAGGCGCATTCTTAACAGGCGATTTATTTAACCTATTTGTATTCTTTGAAATCTTATTGTTGGCTTCTTATGTCCTTCTTTTACATGGTCAAGGTCGTCAACGCTTTCAGTTAGGCATACATTACGTCACCATCAACTTACTGGCTTCAGCATTATTCCTTGTCGGCTTAGGCATGATTTATGGCAGTGTTGGTAGCTTAAATATGGCGGATGTAGGTCGTCTGGTTCCAACTTTAGATGGCGATCAGCATAAACTGGCAATTGCGGGTGGTTTATTGCTATTCGTGGTTTTCGGTATTAAAGCTGCAATGCTACCTGTAGGCTTTTGGCTACCGAAGACCTATGCCGTTGCCAGTACACCCGTAGCTGCGATCTTCACCATCATGACCAAAGTCGGTATCTATGCCATTTTACGCGTGAACGGCACGGTATTTGATGATGAATTAGCACAAAACATATTTAAAAACTGTTTAATGGTCATCGGTCTAATTACGTCGATTTATGGTGTGATTGGGGCTTTAGGGGCTGATCGTTTACGTCGCTTTGTTGGCTTTATGGTGTTGTCCTCTATTGGAACATTACTCATCACCATTGCGATGTTCAATACCCAAGCATGGGCCGCAGGCTTATATTACATCGTACACAGTACTTTAATTGCCGCTGCGTTCTACTTGTTTTGTGGTTGGATCACCTCTCAACGTGGTGTATTCAAGGATCACTTGAAAGTCGCACCGAAGATGAAACAAGAAAAAGCGGCTGCGTTTACTTATTTTACCATTGCACTGATGATGGCAGGTCTGCCGCCATTTAGTGGCTTCTTAGGTAAAGTCTTTATATTGCAAGCAACTGCAGAAAGTCCTTATCAAGGCTGGATCATTGCCATTGTCCTGATCGTGAGTTTATTGAGTATCATCGCCTTTACCCGTGTTGGTTTTATTCTGTTTTGGCGTGCGAGCGCACCTGAAGAAAGTCCAAAAGAGGCAAACTTTACTTTATATCAAGCCCTGCCTGAGCGCGCACCAAAGCGTAATGACAAAGCGATATATATACTGCTTGCTGGGTTAATGGCTTATGTGGTTTTCGCCTCCCCTATTCAACAATATACTGTTGCGACCGCACAGCAAATCCAAGACCATGCTCTGTATAATCAAGCAATCTTGAAAATAGATGCTCAAGGTCGTGCGATCAGCGTACAACCTTATGATCCAAGTTATTTACCAGAAACCAAATATGGTGGTGAAGTAAGTGATCATAATGCTTTGCTTATTCCAGATATCATTTCAAAAGCCACTTTACAAGGCGAGCATATTTCTGAATATAAGCAACGCCAAATCGCTGAACAGACCCTAGAAACACCAACACGTCCAAATGCAACCCAGCTCAAGCCAATGGAGGAACACTAATGCAAAAACGCGCTTTGCTTCATCGTTGTTTTCCACATCCATTCGTATCCTGCTTGGTTTTTCTCAGTTGGTTAATGCTTGCCAATAGCGTAGAGATAGCAAGTCTTACATTTGCTTTCTTATTGGCAGTCATTATTCCGCTTTTGGTCCGACCTTTTATTGCGTATACGCCACGTATTGATTGGACGGCCGCCATGAAGCTATTTTTTGTGGTGCTGTGGGATATCGTGATCTCAAATTTCCGAGTGGCGAGAATGGTGCTTGGTCCGATGCAACAGTTGCGCCCTAAATGGTATCGCGTCCCTTTAGATACTGAACATGAGCAGGTCAATACACTACTCGCAATGATCATCACGACCACACCGGGTACTGTTTCAGCAGGAATCGATCAAGAACGTGGTGATATTCTGGTTCATGCATTGAATTGTGATGATACTGAACTTGATATCCAAGAGATTAAAAAGCGCTATGAAATGCCTTTAATCCAAGTCTTTAATGTGAAGATTGCAGAAGGAGTCACCACAAAATGACCATTTTACCTTATGCACTGGGGATCGGTTTAATTGCCATTACCTTTTCCATGTTCATGTGCCTCATTCGCCTGATTATTGGGCCTTCTGTGATTGACCGACTGCTCGCCTTGGACACCCTATTTCTCAATGCAACTTGTCTCATCGTTGTGTTGGGTATTTATTGGGTCAGCACCAATTTCTTTGAGGGTGCTTTATTGGTTGCAATGCTCGGTTTTGTTTCGACTGTCGCACTTGCTCGTTATTTCACAACTGGGCATGTGATTGATTAAGGAGATACATCATGCAACTGATCTATGAGATCCTCATTTCATTCTTTTTGGTGTTCGGCGCTTTTTTTCTATTGGTTGGATCAATCGGTATGATCCGTCTACCTGATTTATTTATGCGTCTGCATGCACCGACCAAAGCTGGTACATTAGGATTAGGCAGCTTCTTGATCGCAGCAATGATCTTTGGTGTGACACAAGGGCGTTTTGGTTTTGCTGAGTTACTGATCACGCTGTTTATCTTTATTACCGCACCTGTATCTGCAAATTTAATGGCGCAAGCTGCTATTCATTTGCGTTTGCGCTCGAATAGTGGTGATGTTCCTGAAGCTTTAAACCGTCCGCTTCCTTGGCAACGTTATAGCCGTAAAGACAAAAAAGACCAACTGTAGTATGAGAGAGCATAGCACCCCCGAAAATTTGACATTTTGTGGGTGCATTTCTAAGGCTTGAGGATGTTATGGAGCTAAATTTTGACGATATTGGATAAAACCTGCATTCACTGCAATATTATCGTATAACCTTCTGGCTTGCATATTGCTTTCATGGGTCAACCAATACACACGAGAGCATTGTTGGGCTATGGCTTGTTCATACACCGCTTCAATCATTTTCCGCCCCAAACCCATTTCACGTGTATTTTGATCCACAAATAAATCTTGCAAATAACAATAATTCCCAATCGTCCATGTACTACGATGGAAAATAAAATTCACAAAACCAATCAATTGCTGTTCATTTTCAACCACAATACAGTGCATCGCTTCACTTGAATTCAATAAACGAGAAAATGTAATTTGTGTGATTTTCTCATCAATCTCTACCTGATAAAAAGCTTGATAAGCCTGCCATAAAAGTAGCCATTGTGAATAATCATCTTGATGTAATGCTCTGAGTTGCATCTTAACGTCCTGATTTTTAATAAACACACCGACAAAAAAGCCACCCTCAGGTGGCTTTCTTTAAAACTTATTCTTTATCTTGCTCAGGCAAATCCTTGACAGCTTCAGCAATCAAACCAAACATATAGTTTCCATATGCATTGGTTTTATCATAATGGAAACGCAATCTTGGCGTGATACGCGTCTTGATGCGACGACTCAATTCATGACGCAAGAAACCAGAAGCCTTATTCAGCACATCTAAAGTTTCTTTATTTGCAGCTTCACTTTGATCATCACCCAGTTCACGCCCCATAACAGTGACATAAACTTCAGCATATCCCATATCTGCACTGACTTTCACGGCTGAGATGGTCACTAGACCACCCAGACGTGGATCTTTAAGCTCCTGACGGATCAGCTCAGCCAACTCACGTTGTACTGAATCCGCCATGCGCTTTAAGCGTTGGCTACCCGCCATTAAAGACTCCGTTTAATCAGTTGAACATCATATACTTCGATCTTATCTTGTACTTTGATGTCTTTATAACCTTTCACCGCAAGACCACATTCCATACCTGCGCGAACTTCTTCAACCACTTCTTTATAACGACGAAGAGATTCAAGTTCACCTTGGAACACAACCACGTCATCACGTAATACGCGAATCGGTTTATTACGGTGTAACATACCTTCAAGTACCATACAGCCTGCTGCTGCACCAAATTTACTTGAGTGGAAGACTTCACGTACTTCCGCTACACCTAAGATCGTTTCACGATGTTCAGGTGCAAGCTTACCGCTCATTGCTGCTTTTACATCATCAATCAATTGATAAATGATGCTGTAGTAACGAATATCGATACCGTCTTGATCAGATTTCTGACGTGCAGTGTTGTCCGCACGTACGTTGAAACCAAGTAAGACTGCTTCTGAAGATTCAGCTAAGGTGACATCTGACTCAGTGATTGCACCGACACCAGAACCGATCACACGAACTTTAACTTCATCAGTTGAAAGCTCATCAAGAGCAACATGTAATGCTTCTAAAGTACCGCGTACGTCAGTTTTGAGTACAACATTCACATAAGGCACATCTTTTTTGCCCATAGACGCCATGATGTTTTCAAGACGCATCGCACTCGCGCGCTCTAAACGTTTATGACGTTCACGATCAGAACGAGCATCAGCAACTTCACGTGCTTTCTTCTCATCATTCACGACAAGAACTTCATCACCTGCCATTGGCGCTTCAGGTAAACCTAAAATCTCAACTGGAATCGAAGGACCTGCTGACTGAATACGTTTACCGTTTTCATCAACCATTGCACGTACACGACCATAAGATGAACCAGCAAGAACTAAATCACCGATGTTCAAAGTACCGTTTTGTACAAGAATCGACGTTACCGCACCACGGCCTTTATCAACACGTGCTTCAATAACAACACCTTGCGCCGCACCGTCCGCAGAGGCTTTGAGTTCCATCAATTCAGCTTGGATCAAGATCAGATCAAGTAACCCATCGATACCAGCACCAGAATGTGCTGAAACTTTAGCGATAGGCACATCACCGCCCCACTCTTCAGGCACGATACCTTTAGTGGTCAATTCATTTAAGACGCGATCCACATCTGCTGATTCTTTATCCATTTTGTTGATTGCAACAATAATAGGCGTACCAGCAGCACGAGCATGATCAATTGCTTCCGCAGTTTGTGGCATTACACCATCATCCGCAGCAACAACAAGTACCACGATATCAGTCGCTTTTGCACCACGTGCACGCATAGAAGTAAACGCTGCGTGTCCCGGGGTATCTAAGAAAGTAATAATGCCTTTCTCAGTTTCAACGTGATAAGCACCGATATGCTGAGTAATACCACCCGCTTCACCCGCTGCCACTTTAGAGCGACGGATACGATCCAGTAATGAAGTTTTACCATGGTCAACGTGACCCATGATCGTAACTACTGGAGGACGAGTTGTTTGCTCACCACGTGCTTCTTCAGCTGCAACCAATAAATTATCTTCTGCTTGAGTATCCGAAACCAGAACAGGATTGTGTCCCATTTCTTCAACCACAAGTACTGCTGTATCTTGTTCAATCGCTTGGTTCTGTGTAACCAACTCACCCATTTTCATGAGGGTTTTGATGACTTCACGAACTTTAACAGCCATCTTTTGAGCGAGATCAGCAACAACGATTTTCTCGCCAATCTCAACATCGTAAACTTGTTTTTTGACAGGTTTTTCGAAACCATGTTTGTTTGCTTGGCTGGTTTTTAAACCACGCTTGTGATGATTCTTGCTGAAACTTTGTTCAGACTGAGCATCACCGCCGCGACCGCCTTTCTTACCAGCACGTGGATTTGCAGTTGCACCACCACGTTTGATTTCACGGTCTTCCTTGTTAAAGGAATCTTCATATGCTTGACCAACAAGACCCGCTGCTAAAGGCGAATCATCAATCACACGAACAGTCGTAGTGGTATCATCATTTGAATATTTTGATGCCATTTTACGCATTTGTTCAAGCGTACGTTGCTGAGCTTCTTCAGCCGCCTTACGACGCACTGCTTCTTCAGTTGCTTTTAACTGAGCAGTTTGTGCTTCACGTGCTTTTTTCTGTTCAGCCGTCTCTGATGGTTTTACCACTTGAGGCGCTTTAATCACCTTATCGCTATTGCGTTTTTTCACCACAACAGCCGTTTTTGACGGTGCTTGTGTTGCGCTATCAGAAGTATGCGCTGCACGCATTGCTTCTAAGGTTGCATTGGCTTTTTTCTCTGCAACATCACGTGCATTTTGCACTGCTTCAGTACGTACATTTTGTTCAGCACGTACTTTCACATTCGCTTCTACGCGTGCTTTTGCTTCAGCAGCAAGCAACTCTGGGTTCGGTTTAGCAAAAACTTGTTTCTTACGAACTTCAACATTAATGCTTTTTGCTTTGCCCGAAGTACTTGTAACTTTAGCAGTACTCGTTGTTTTACGTTTCAACGCAATTTTTCCTGTGTTACCACTTTCCTGACCATGAACTTTTTTCAAATGATTGACTAAAGTGTCTTGTTGCTCAGTGGTAATAATTTCATCTGCTTTACGCTGTGGTAGACCTGCATCACGAACCTGCTCTAGGAGTTTCTCTACAGGACGTTCTACGCTGAGCGCTAACTCTTGAATCGACTTGTCCGTCATCTATTATCTCCTAGTTAAACCATGATTCACGTGCTTTCATGATGAGTTGACCCGCTTTGTCATGACCTAAACCTTCGATATCAGAGATATCATCAGTCGCTTGGTCTGCCAAATCATCAACAGTAATCACACCACGTGCCGCCAATGCATATGCAATCTCAGTGGTCATACCTTCCATTCCGAGAAGTTCTGCACTTGGCTCTTGAATATTTTCTTGCTGTTTTAACGCATCCGTTAATGCAGCTTCTTTTGCACGACTTTGTAGTAATTCAACTAAGTCTGCATCAAGCTCGATTTCATCAAATGTCTCAGCAGGAACATAAGCAATTTCTTCTAATGAAGTGAAGCCCATTTCTACCAAAGCCATTGCTAAATCTTCTTCAATATCGAGACGTGATACGAACATATCAAGATATTGTTGTGCTTCATTTTGCTGACGAGCACGATACTCTTCTTCCAACATCATGTCGAGTTTATAACCGGTTAATTCCGATGCTAAACGAACATTTTGTCCTTGCGAACCAATCGCACGTGCCAACTGGTCACTGGTCGCAAAAATGATATCTGCACTACGTGCATCTTCATCAAGTACGATACCTGAAACGTCTGCTGGCTCTAATGCACTTGCAATGTATTGCGCTGGATCATCAGACCACACCACAACATCAATACGCTCACCATTTAACTCTTGTTGTACCGCTTGGATACGCGTACCGCGCATACCAATACATGCACCTACAGGGTCAATACGGTGATCATTGGTTTTCACTGCAATTTTAGCACGCACACCCGGTTGACGCGCTGCGGCTTTAATTTCAATGATTTCTTCAGAAATTTCAGGAATTTCTTTTTTCATTAAAGCCATTAGCATTTCAGGACGAGCACGTGACAACAGTAATTGTGCACCACGACCTTCACGGTTGACGTTATACAAGATTGCATTGATACGTTGCTTAGGACGTAAAATTTCTTTATGGATAGTTTCTTCACGTGCCAAATATGCTTCTGCATTGTCACCAAGATCAATGATAAAGCCATCTTTAGTTTGTTTTTTCACTTCACCATAGATCAGTTCGCCAACTTTAGACGCATACGCATCCGCAACCAACGCACGTTCAGCTTCACGAATCTTTTGCACAATCACTTGTTTTGCAATTTGCGCAGCAATACGACCAAACTCGATCGATTCAACTTCAAGCTCGCGGATATCGCCAATTGACCACTTTGTTGCATCCACATCAGAAATCGCATCCTGACATGCTGGCATTTCGTGGTCTTCATCTGCAACTAGCGTCCATTGACGGAAAGTACGGTAATCACCAGTTTTACGATCAATCTCAACACGAAGTTGAGCTTCTTCTGAATTTGTGCCTTCGTAGAATTTTTTCTTCGTCGCGGCAACCAGTGCTTGCTCTAACGCTTCGAAGATCGCTTCACGACTAACACCTTTTTCATTACTAACCGTTTCTGCAACGGTAAGAATTTCGCGGCCCATAAGTCACCTACCGATTTCTTATAAAATTAAGTTAATATTAGTCTTGATAGATTAAATTTGCTTTATCAATATTATTACTATCAACTTCAAGCACCTGACCACCCTCTACTTCAACCTGAATGATTTCATTTTCTAGGTCTACAGAAAGTAATTTTGCTTGAAATTTACGACGGTTTTCGACAGCAGCAATTAATCGTAAAGCGACTTGTTGTCCAATATACCCAGACATTTGTGACAACTGAAAGAATGGGCGATCCCAACCAGGTGAAGAAACTTCTAGAGCATACTCACCCGAAATCGGATCATGGACATCTAGCATTGCGCCCACTTGTTGCGTGACCAGCACGCAATCTTGAACACCAATACCACGCCCTTGGTCTGCTTCGCCATCTTCAGTGAGAAGCGGCTCTGCATTTTCATCAGTCGCTTTGTCAATATAAATACGTAATAAAGAACGTTTACCTTGTGGTAGGAATTCAATTCCCCACAGATCTACACCACAAGCAGCCACAGCTGGTGCGATAAGATCAAACAGTGCTTGAGATTTATTTGATAATTTCATTTACTCTCGTCGCTCTCATGCGAGCCAATCAATCTTAACCGTATAGTGAACACGATGATTTGATCTTGCGCCGTATACGGCTCATATCGACACTACACGATAGCTAAACAACCAATAAAAAAGGGCGTAATCGCCCCTATGTTACACAGAAAAGCAAAGCCCACTGTGCAAAAAGGCCCACCTATTGTGAGCCTCTTTTTAGAAACTTGGTAGCGGGAGCTGGATTTGAACCAACGACCTTCGGGTTATGAGCCCGACGAGCTACCAGACTGCTCCATCCCGCATCAACGTGCAAAATTATATACAATTATGAAAAAAAGTCAATCTAAGTTTTTTTCACCATTGCTTGATTAAGTTGCACCTTAATCAAATGGTAGCGGGAGCTGGATTTGAACCAACGACCTTCGGGTTATGAGCCCGACGAGCTACCAGACTGCTCCATCCCGCATCAACAAATTACTGCGTACACCAAACTTACTGGTTATTAAGCTTGGTGCGGAAGGGGGGACTTGAACCCCCACGCCCGAAGGCACTACCACCTCAAGGTAGCGTGTCTACCAATTCCACCACCACCGCAGCTTTGTGGGACGAATTCTAGTACCTAAAACAAAAAAAGGAAAGCATTAATTCAGCTTATTCAGTCGTTTTTGGTGCATTTGGCGAAGTTTCAGCCGATGTCACTGGTGCAGACGTTGAGGTTTGAACAGTTTTTAAACTATACGCATCTGTGGTATGTTTTTTTGCGAGTACAGCTAAAGTTAGACTGGTCACAAAAAAGATTGCAGTAAAAACTGCTGTTAAACGTGTCAAGAAGTTACCTGCACCTGACGCGCCAAACACAGTTGCAGCACCACCACCACCAAACGATGCGCCTGCTTCTGCACCTTTACCTTGTTGTACTAAAACCAAAGCAATAATCAAAATTGCTAAAATGATGTGTACAACGAGTATAAAACTATACATTTCTATTCCTCGTTATTTGCTTTGTGCAAATGCTTTTGCAATTTGGTAAAAAGATTGTGCATTGAGAGACGCACCACCCACTAAGGCACCATTGATATCTGGACATGCAGCCAATTCAACTGCATTTTCAGCCTTAACACTGCCACCATATAAAATCGCCATGTTTGCGCCATATGATGTGATTTGCGTTAACCCTTCACGAATTTTTGCATGCATCGCCTGAGCATCTTCTGGTGAAGCTGTTTTACCAGTGCCTATCGCCCAAATTGGCTCATAAGCGATCACGATACTTTGCCATTGTTCAGCTTTGACTACAGCAGCAATATCACAGATTTGCTGTAATACAACTTGATCAGCCAAACCTTGCTCACGCTGATCAAGACTTTCACCAACACAGTAAATCACAGTTAAGCCTGCATTTAATGCATGATGCAACTTCTCTTTTAAAATTTCCACATGGTCACCGAACAACTCACGGCGCTCAGAGTGACCAACCAGCGCAAACTCAATACCACTATCTTTCAGTAATTCAGCACTCACCTCTCCCGTGTACGCACCTGTACCCGCTACCCGAGATAAATCTTGCGCTACAGTATAGACTGTCCTAGCGGCATCTTTTAGTTCAGCCTGAATACTGGTTAAAGCGATTGTGGTCGGTGCCACGCCGATATGACATTGTTCGGGAGCAATATTTTCTTGCTCTAATAACTGTTTAAATTCTTGTATTAATTGGAAAGCATTCGCATGCATTGGATTCATTTTCCAATTACCAACAACCCAAGGGGTAATGGTCGAATTCGACATACTTCGCCTGCCTAATGTTAATTTCTCAAAAATGCTGCATATTTTACACGGATTTTTATAAAATTGAGTTTTTTTCTATTGTTTAAATATAAATCAGATTGAAAACAGCATGAGTTCAACAAGAAATCCTTTGAGAACGCGCTGTTCGTTTTGATATTTATTTTAAAATTAAGTTGCTTAGGCGCTGCTACTCTTTCCAGCACGCATTGCATTATCGCTAAAAACGGCTCAAACTTAAATCAAATTAATCGTGTGTCTTTTAGTAATAGAACGAATAAAAGAAAATTAATTTATAAAAAACTCGATTAGTTCAAAGTTTTATCGGTGAACCAAGTCAAAAACGACACTTTCTCTAGTAGTATTTTTGCATAACAAAAGTATAATTTTTAGGATACATATTATAAACATTTATTGTCATAAGGCGGACAGATGTCAGGATTACATACGTCTCCAAAATTTTCGGGGTTTATTCGACGATTGGTCGAAGATGGTCATATGTCTGCATCAGGTATGCAAACAGCAATCGACACAGCAAAAAAAGCACAACAAGATATTGTTGCGCATCTGATTGAACATCATCGTCTTTCTCAACTTACCATTGCTGAAACCATTGCAGTCGAATTCGGTGAACCAGTCTTTGATTTAGCGGTTTTTGATACGGCTTTGCTGCCACGTGAGCTCGCTGATAGCAAGTTGATTCACAAACATCGGGTTGCCCCTTTGATTCAACGTGGGCAAATCCTCTATGTTGCCACCAGCAATCCAACCAATATCGACGCATTGGATGCGATTCGTTTTAACACCAAACTCAATATCGAACCGATTATTGTTGAACACAGCAAACTCGAAAAACTCATTGAGCAACAATTTGGGGACACGGATAACTTTGATTTTGGTGAAAATGAAGATTTTGATCTTGATGTCGATATACCCACTGAATCAACACAAGATGATGAAGTCCCTCAAGGTGAAGAAGCACCGATTGTAAAATACATCAACAAGTTACTCATTGATGCGATTCGTATGGGGGCATCCGACTTACACTTTGAGCCTTATGAGAAAATGTATCGGGTTCGCTATCGTGTCGATGGCGTATTGCGTCAAATTGCAAATCCGCCGTTGCAACTCGCCACTCGACTTGCTTCACGTTTAAAAGTCATGTCGCAAATGGACATCTCTGAAAAACGGATGCCGCAAGATGGTCGTATTAAACTCAAGCTATCCAAAACCAAAGCGATTGACTTCCGTGTCAACTCATTACCCACGCTATTTGGTGAAAAATTGGTGCTGCGTATCCTTGATCCATCCAGTGCAATGTTAGGCATTGAGGCACTCGGTTATGAAGAAGAACAAAAAGCATTATTTCTAGAAGCACTCGACAAGCCTCAAGGCATGCTCTTGATCACAGGTCCAACAGGTTCAGGTAAAACAGTTTCCTTATATACAGGGATTAACATCCTTAACACTGAAGACACCAATATATCCACCGCAGAGGATCCTGTTGAGATCAACTTAGAAGGGATCAATCAGGTTAACGTCAACACCAAGACAGGCTTAACCTTCTCTGCTGCCCTTAAAGCCTTTCTCCGTCAAGATCCTGATATCATCATGGTTGGTGAGATTCGTGACCTAGAAACTGCTGAAATTGCAATTAAAGCAGCGCAAACAGGTCATATGGTCATGTCTACACTTCATACCAACAGTGCGCCTGAAACATTAACTCGCTTGCGTAATATGGGAGTACCCTCCTTCAATATCGCAACTTCAGTCAATCTTGTTATTGCTCAGCGATTAGCACGTCGCTTATGTCCACAGTGCAAACAAGCGATAGATATTCCCAAACAAAGTCTTTTAGAGTTAGGCTTCACTGAACAAGATTTAGCAAATCCTGAACTTCAGATATTTCAACCCGTTGGTTGTTCTGAATGTCGTGAAGGCTACAAAGGCCGTGTCGGTATCTATGAAGTGATGAAAGTGACCCCTGAAATTTCTAAAATCATTATGGAAGATGGCAATGCTTTACAAATCGCAGCTGCATCTGCACAAGCTGGTTTTAACAATTTAAGGCGTTCAGGTTTACAAAAAGTCATGCAAGGGATCACTTCATTACAAGAAGTTAATCGAGTCACAAGTGAATAAAATTAATAAAAAGGATTAATAATCATGGCAGCTAAAAAAGCGCAAATGATGCCTACTTTTGCTTATGAAGGGGTAGATCGTAAAGGGGCAAAAATTAAAGGGGAATTACCTGCACGTAATATGGCTTTAGCAAAAGTCACTTTACGTAAACAGGGTGTCACCATTAAGAATATTCGTGAAAAACGTAAAAATATTCTCGATGGCTTAATGAAAAGACGAGTCACAACACTGGATATCACGGTGTTTACACGCCAGCTGGCAACCATGATGAAAGCTGGTGTACCACTGGTTCAAGGGTTTGAAATTGTTGCTGAAGGCTTAGAAAACCCTGCCATGCGTGAAGTCGTACTGGGCATAAAGAGCGAGGTAGAAGGTGGTAATACTTTTGCTGGCGCGCTAAAAAAATACCCGCAGTATTTTGACAATTTATTTTGCTCTTTAGTTGAATCAGGCGAACAGTCGGGTGCGCTAGAAACCATGCTCGATCGTGTTGCAATCTACAAAGAAAAAAGTGAATTACTGAAACAAAAGATCAAAAAAGCCATGAAATACCCAGCCACAGTGGTTGTGGTTGCGGTGATTGTGACGATTATTTTGATGGTCAAAGTTGTGCCTGTTTTCCAAGATCTATTTAGTTCATTTGGTGCTGACTTACCTGCCTTTACCAAAATGGTGGTGAATATGTCGGTATGGATGCAAGAATATTGGTTTATTCTGATTATTGTGATTGGTGCAATTATTGCGTGCTTTCTCGAAGCGAAAAAACGCAGTAAAAAATTTCGAGATACCTTGGATAAAATGGCGCTGAGATTGCCTATTTTCGGTGATTTAGTTTATAAAGCCATTATTGCGCGATATAGTCGTACTTTGGCAACCACATTTGCAGCAGGTGTGCCACTGATTGATGCACTTGAATCAACCGCTGGTGCAACCAACAACGTGGTCTACGAAGATGCGGTGATGAAGATCCGCGAAGATGTCGCAACTGGACAACAATTACAGTTTGCCATGCGCGTGTCGAATCGTTTCCCATCGATGGCGATTCAAATGGTTGCGATCGGTGAAGAATCTGGCGCTCTAGACAGTATGCTCGATAAAGTGGCAACCCACTATGAAAATGAAGTCGATAACGCAGTCGATGGCCTTACATCTATGATGGAACCACTCATTATGGCAATTCTAGGTGTACTGGTCGGTGGGCTTGTGATTGCAATGTATCTTCCAATCTTCCAAATGGGTTCCGTGGTCTAATGCAACAATTTTTCTCTTATTTTATCGAAAACCCAACTGCCCTCTACCTTGCAGTTGGGTTGTTGAGTTTATGTATTGGTAGTTTCCTCAACGTGGTGATTTTCCGCACGCCTCGAATGATGGAACAGGAATGGCAGCAAGAATGTCAGATGCTGCTCCACCCAGAACAACCGCTCATCGATCAAAGTAAATTAACACTTAGTCAACCGCCCTCGACCTGCCCAAAATGTCACTCTGCTATACGCTGGTATCAAAATATTCCTGTGATCAGTTGGCTCGTATTACGTGGTAAATGCGGTGCTTGTCAAAATCCAATTAGTATCCGCTATCCATTGATTGAGCTCCTCACCATGGCGTGTTCACTGGTGGTTGTGGCTGTGTTTGGTGCAACCATTCAAATGCTGTTTGCATTGATTTTCACATGGGTTTTAATCACACTGACCTTTATTGATTTTGATACGCAACTGCTTCCTGACCGTTTTACCCTTCCCCTTGCAGCCTTAGGTTTGGCAATTAACAGTTTTGCGATTTATACCACAGCAAGCTCGGCGATTTGGGGCTATGTAATCGGCTTCCTCTGTCTATGGATTGTTTATTATCTTTTTAAGCTGATTACAGGCAAGGAAGGGATGGGTTATGGAGATTTCAAGTTACTCGCAGCCCTAGGTGCTTGGATGGGACCGATGTTGCTGCCTTTAATTGTTTTACTCTCTTCAATTGTGGGTGCAATTGTGGGTATTATTCTGTTAAAAATGCGTGGTGAAAATCAACCCTTTGCATTTGGTCCTTATATCGCGATTGCAGGTTGGATTGCCTTTTTATGGGGTGATCAAATTATGAAAGTTTATCTTGGAGGTTAACATGCGATTTATCTTGGGAATTACAGGGGGTATTGGCAGTGGTAAATCTGCGGCGACCCAATGGTTTGAATCTCAAGGTATTCGCGTTGTGGATGCAGATATTGTGGCAAGAGAAGTCGTAGAGCGAGGTCAACCTGCATTAAAAAGCATTCAAGATACTTTTGGAGATTGGGTATTATTGGAAGATGGTAATTTAAATCGACGTGCACTGCGTGAGCATATTTTTCAATCCCCAGAAGCCCGTCAAACTTTGGAAAAAATCACCCACCCAGCCATTCGCCAGTCGATTATCCAACAATTACAACAAGCCCAAAGCCCTTATGTGATATTAGTTTCACCACTACTCTTTGAAACCAATCAGCATGAACTCGTTCATCACACCTTACTGATTGATGCAGATGAACAAACACAGTTACAACGCGCCAGCCAACGTGATGGACAAAATGCAGCTGAGATTAGAAAAATTATCGAGGCACAAATGCCTAGAGCTCAAAAACAACAACTTGCCAATGACATTGTTCTCAATGATGGTTTATTAGAACATCTGCATAAGCAACTCAAGCCTTTGCATTTAAGCTATTTACAACATGCTGAGCAGTTTTTTTAATCTTTTTTTTGCTGAGCAAGTTGTTTAGTTAAACTGTCTTGACGGAACCACCGCCATGGCTGTAACGCCCCGATTGCCATTCCCACCAAACCACAAGCAACAGCAACACTTAATGGCTCATTTAACAACGGAACGGCAAGCACAGCAGCGATAAATGGCGCTAAAGTGACAATACTTCCAGTCTTAAATGCACCTAAACGCTCAATTGCAGCGATATAAGTCAAAGTAGCAACAATCACCACCAGCACGCCATGAAACAACCCTTGTACCAGTAAATGTACAGCTTCGACTTCTTGGAAATGCTTTGGAATAAATAAAAGATAAATCGGTAAATAAATCAATGCTGACCAGATTGCGACACTCGCCATCGCATGCCATGCGGACAATTGCCACTGTTTCAACAGCACAGTGAATAGCCCCCACCAAACTGCACTAAAAAAGAATAACAGATCACCTAAACCAAATGAGGAAGCTTGCTCATGCAACATCAAATAGCTCATCACTGCTAAAGCACTCAACATGATGATTAGGCTCAACCATGTATGTTTATCAAAGGTCTGCTTAAAAAATAAATAAGCAGCGACAGCAGTACATAATGGAATAAAACCATTTAAAAAAATCGCGGCATGGGCTGCGGGGGCATGTAGAAAAGCAGTATAGACGGTAAAACAATATGCTAGTCCGCCTGTTAATGCCAATATCACTGCGCGTGGATGCCACAAAAAACCAAAATCTTTCTTATAAATTAGAATCGGCATGAGTATCGCAAACGCAATCGCAAAGCGCATTGCAACCAAATCCCACGCACTGATATGCCAATGTGCATTTAAGCGCGAAAAAATGGTAAAGCCGCCCCAAATACACATGGTGATGAAGACAAATACGTAGCCTTGGGTTCGAGCAGTCATATCAAAGTACTTGAATTATCATACCGCAAGCATATGCTTATACATTGCGCTGACGGCACGCTTCATACAGTGCCATTCCCGTCGCCACACTCACATTCAAGCTTTGTAAATCACCTGACATTGGAATATAAACCGTGTGATCACACTGAGACTGTGTAATTGGTCGCAAGCCTGTATCTTCAGCACCCATCACGATCACAATCGGTCCACTAAAATCACATTGCTGAAGAGGCAAGGCTTTCTCATCTAACATCGTGCCAATAACGCGCGTATGTGTGGTGTCTTTTAAATGCGCCAAAGTCCGTGCCAAATTAGTCACTTGAATAAATTTAACCTTTTCAGCGCCCCCTGCTGCAACTTTGCGTGCAGTCGGTGTAAGTCCTGCGGAACGGTCACGAGGCACAATCACAGCTTGAACCCCCATTGCAGCAGCGGTACGAATACAAGCACCAAGGTTATGCGGATCAGTCACTTGATCAAGTGCCAACAACAATGCATTTGGAGTCTGTTGCATCAGTTGATCTAAATCTTGTTCATTTAAGGTCGGATGTGGACGTACAGCCGCTACAACCCCCTGATGAAAAGGCAGACCCGCCAATTTTTCTAAACTGTCTCGACTGGCTTGTTGCACACTAATTCCAAAAGGTTCTGCAAGCTGTAAAATTTTTTGTAGTCGTTGATCATCACGACCTTTTAAAGTAAATAAAGTCAAAACTCGCTCAGGCTCTAACTCTAATAATGACTCCACCGAGTGAACACCATAATAATATTCAGATTTTGCCATGAACGAACGACCTCTTTAAAAAATGCCCTTTTCAAAAAGGGGATTTAGGTTGTAAAAGTTTCACTTTCAAGCGAGAACTTTTGGGAGACTTATAAAAAATAAAAATCCTGCAAAGTGACTTTACAGGTGAGGAGCGAATAGCTCCGCAAGGGAATTTAATAAAAAAATCCTGTAAATGACTTTACAGGATTCTCTTTAGATATAGTGTACTCGATTTAAACAGTAATAGGTTAGCCTTCTAAATGGCAAACATAATCGAGGACTTCATCCGCTTCGATATGAAAAACACTATTGCCAGGCACATAAAAAGACTGCCCTGCACGGAATAACTCACTTTCAGTGCTATCTGCAATTTTTACTCGGCATTCACCAGAAATAATTTCCATACGCTCTGGTACATGCGTCTCAAATGCTAAAGGCTGTTCAGTAGGCAAAAGTACACCTAAAGTTTTTTTCGTACCATCTTCAAATTGTACCGTATGGCTAATACATGCCCCACCAAAATACACATTTGACTTTTTAATGACCGTAACATGATCAAACTGCACTGAACTCATGCCTACTCTCCAAATAATGCAGCATTTATATTAGGTTATGATGGACGTAGTTTAATTGTGCCTGCGTCACTAATCAATCCATTTTTTTCATGCTTTTTGCAGCAAATGGCGAAGCTCCAAAGTGCTTTATCACTGAGAGAACTGCCATATCCTAGGCAAATAAGCAAAATGCTGTATTCAACCCTTGTAGCAACTATAAAACTTCTCTATCTTTAAGCAAAAGATTTTGTGCATTGGATGCGTTTATGCTCACCCATTTAACTTTAATTAATTTTGCACTCGCCGACCACCTCGCTTTAGATATTGAACAAGGTTTTAATGTACTTACTGGTGAAACTGGTGCAGGTAAATCGTTATTGTTAGATGCATTATCTGCCTGTTTAGGAGAGCGCACAGACACCCATTATGTTCGCTATGGTGCTGATAAAGCAGATGTGACTGCCGTATTTAGTTATCAGCCTGAAAGTGCTGAAGCACATTGGCTGACCGAACATGAACTGGATGATGACACGGGTGAAATCCATTTACGACGTGTGGTTTTTGCCACAGGTCGAAGTAAAGCGTGGATTAATGGACGACCAAGCAGTTTAACTGAGCTAAAAGAAATTGGCCGCTTGTTGGTACAACTCTATAGTCAACATAGCCAACAGCAGTTACTTGAACCTCCTTATCCCAAACATTGGTTAGATCGCTATAGTAACTTTGCGGATCCAGCCAACGCAGTGCGAGAAGCGTATGCGACTTGGCAAAAAAACATTCAACAACATCAAGCCGCACTAGATGCGCAAGCAACGCGCATTCAAAGAATACAAACGCTTGAATCTCAACTTGAAGAACTCGAAGAAGTCATTCAAACAGACTATCGTGAAACCGAACAAGAATTCGATCGTCTGAGCCACCATGAACATATTATGCAAGACTGTGGTTTTAGCTTAAATGTGCTAGACGAAGCCGAACAAAATATTACCCAAGAAGTTGCCTCTATCATCCGTCGTTTGGAATCTCACTCAGGACGTAGTGAACAACTCTCTAGTATTTATAATTCATTATTAAATGCGCAAAGTGAAATAGATGATGCAACCGCGAATCTACGCCAATTCATTGATCGCCAAAGTTTTGATCCTGAGCGTATGGAACAGCTCAACGCAACTTTAGAAATTTTCCATCGTCTTGCACGTAAATACCGTACTCAACCAGAACAACTCAAACAAGAGTACGAAACTTGGCAACAAGAACTTGAACAGCTTCATCATCTTGAAGATCCAGAAACCTTAGCTGAACAGGTCGAGATGTCCTACCAAACGTTTATGCAAAAAGCACAACATTTGGATGAGATTCGTCGTGCTACCGCGATTCCATTGGCGAAGCAACTTACTGAGCAAGTCAAACCGCTTGCCTTACCTGAAGCCTATTTTGAGTTTAAGTTTGAGCCTTTAACGCCAGCAAATGCTGAGGGTTTAAGCGCTATTCAACTGTTATTTACCGCTAATAAAGGCATTCCACCGCAACCCTTGGCACGTGTGGCGTCAGGCGGCGAACTTTCACGTATTGCACTGGTCATGCAAGTCATGAATGCTGAGAAAACCGAAGCTGAAGTGCTGGTTTTTGATGAAATTGATGTCGGCATCAGTGGCGGAACTGCTGAAGTGGTTGGACGCCTTCTCGCTGATTTGGCACAACATGTACAGTTACTGTGTATTACCCACCAAGCGCAAGTGGCAGCACAATCTGACCAACATCTATTGGTGAAGAAGCAGCAAACTGATCCTGCTAGCAGTACCATCATTGATTTAGATGAACAGCAACGGATTTTGGAACTTGCCCGCATGTCTGGGGGGGTCGAAATTAGCGAAACAACTTTACAGCATGCTAAACAATTACGTCAGTTGAAGTTTCAACCGACCTAAGCTTTGCGAGAAAATATCAGAAAATGATTGGCGAAATCCGATCAACTCTTGTATGTTGATAAAAAGAACCTATATAGATAAATTAGCAGAATATTTTGATGGAGAACCACCTAGGTGACGAAACAATATTTAACACATCGTTGTCTAATTGCTCCACCAGACATGGCAGATGACTTTTTTGCAAACACAGTCATTTATGTAGCTCGCCATGATGAAGACGGCGCTCAAGGCATTGTTATCAACCGCCCTTCTGACCTACAAATCAAAGAATTACTCAATGATTTAGAGATTGATGCGGACAATGTACAACCCCATGCAGTTTTGCAAGGTGGACCATTACGTCCCGAGGCTGGCTTTGTTTTACATACCGGCCAACCTACTTGGCATTCGTCTATCGCGGTGGGTGAAAATGTGTGTATCACCACCAGCAAAGATATCTTAGATGCAATTGCACACAATGAAGGTGTTGGTCGCTATCAAATCGCATTGGGTTATGCAAGTTGGAGCAAAAATCAACTTGAGGAAGAAATGGCTCGAGGTGATTGGCTGATTTGCGATTCAGATATGGATTTGATTTTTAATTTACCCTATGACGATCGTTGGGATGCAGCCTACAAAAAAATTGGGGTAGATCGTACATGGTTGGCTTCAGAGATTGGTCATGCCTGATAACAAAAGTTCGCAATCCATCATGGCTTTTGATTTTGGCACCCAGAAAATGGGAATTGCGATTGGTCAGTCGAGTATCGAAAGCACCAACCCTCTCCCTCTATTCATCATGAAAGATGGCATTCCTGACTGGAATCAGTTATTGAAGCTGGTCAAAGAATGGCAACCCAATCTATTTTTAGTAGGTCTGCCACTGAACATGGATGATAGTGAGTCAGAACTTTCTGCACGTGCCCGCAAATTTGCACGACGCTTACGCCATCAAACCAACATTGAAACATGGATGGTCGATGAACGATTAACCACTCGAGAAGCACGAGAAGAACTTGAATTTTATCAAGAGCGAGGTCGCGCCAAACGCTTATCTGCGGATAGTTTTGCAGCTGCGTTGCTGATTCAAAGTTGGTATCGTGATCCTACTGGAGTTACGCCTTAAAAGAACTGTCCCTCAACTTTCTATCACAGAGCAGCATTAGTATTATTCCGCGATAGAAAACAACTTCAAGATAACAACTCTTGAATAAAATAAGATACACGGAAGCGTCATCCACAACCTGCGTGGCATAAACAAGATTTTGTTTCTGCGAAAAAGCATATAAATGAAGAAATAGAACAGGTTTTGTGGTGAGCTGCGACTATAGCAGCGCAAGATGCCTTTGCCTACTTTGGGCGAAACCAAAGTAGGGCGAACCGCAGGTTTAACCTGAAATTGGATGAGAACTCAGCAAGACTCCGTATATCACTATTTCTCAATAATTCGAACCGTGGCCGTGCGTCCAGACACAAAAGCTAACGGATTCTGTGGTTGTTCATCTAACACGATCTTGACAGGTACACGTTGTGCTAAACGCACCCAACTAAAGGTTGGGTTCACGTTAGCAAGTAAATTCGAACTACCTGAGCGCTCACGATCTTCAATTCCCGTTGCTACCCCTTGAACATGCCCTTTAATCTGCTGACGATCACCCATGAGTTGAACTGTTGCCTGATCACCAACATGAATACGATTGAGTTTAGTCTCCTCAAAATAACCCACCACATAAAGCTGATGGCGATCGATTAATGCGGCGACGGCTTGCCCCACATTGACATAACTCCCAACACGCAAATCAAAATTTGATAAAGTTCCATCAGCAGGCGCAACCACTTCTGAACGATGTAAATTTAATTGGGCTAAATGTAAACTACTTTGAGCAACCTCAATCAATGCTTGTTGTTGTTGAATCGCAGCATTGGACTGTTCAATAGTGGCAACAAGTTGCTCGCGTTCTGCCACAGCTTGATCACGGCTTGCAAACACTTGATCCTGCTCCTGCTTTGAGATCGCACCATCCATGAGACTGGCATAACGAGCCGCATTCTTTTCAGTCAGTTTCATATTGGCTTCAGTTTTGATCAAACTGGCTTTCGCACCAGCCATATTTGCATGAGCTTGTGCTAATCCCGCCTTCGCTTTGGCTAAATCAGATTTTGCTTGCTCAACATCTAAGGCTTGACGTGCGACATCAATTTTGAAAAGCACCTGCCCCTTTTTTACAGTTTGGTTATCCTGTACCAGAACCTCTGTGACCAGACCATTGACATCTGATGCAACCTGAATCACATCCCCTCGTACTCGACCATCTCTCGTCCAAGGCGCTGCATTATAGTAATTCCACAAATGCACAACTGCGTAAACCGCGACCACAATCGCAACCAGTAATACCACAGGACGTATGACTTTTCGCACCTCAAATGCATTCATGTTAATCACCTTTAGCACTAATTTTTAAATCAATAAATTTCAAACTGAGCATTTATTAAAAAGCTCTTAGACCCACAACCATACAAATAGCCCATGTACCAGTAACAACACGGCCAAGTAAAAACACAGATTAAAAATACTCGGCAGTGCGATCCACCCCTTGATGACCAATCTGTCAATCCACGGGCTAAGCAGCTTAAACAAGACATAAGCGATGATGGCTTGCACCAAAAGAATAGGGATATAAATGCCGTAAAGATTAATTTCACCCATGTGATACACCTGCTGCTGACATTGCCAAATCCATCTGATCTGTTTGAACATGACCAATGCTTTCACAAATATTATTCAGCGAAATCAACAATCTTTGCTGTAATTGAGTATCTTCAATCTGCTGAGCAATACGATGAAGGACATTCACTTGTTGCACAATTGAGTTTGAAAAATGATGCAGTGAAGGTTGTTTCTCTTGGGCTTGGAAATATTGCGTTAATTGCTGCTGTAATACTGCGACTTCAGTTTGTAGTGAGGCGAGCTGCGGCAGCTTTTGACTAATTTCTTGTAGACGAACCAAATCAACAATCGAACTACTCTCAATCAATGCATTCTGAATCGCTGTTTTAATCTCAGGATTTTGCACCAACTTGGTATTCAGAATACCCACGCGATCCAACATACTGCGTAAATGGATTTTAAAATCACTACCATAAGACATGCTTAAGGCCTGACGCATGGCTTGATAATGCAAAGCCAAAATACGCGTGGCACTGGTATCTGGTGAAACGGCACGAACCAAATCAATCACAATTAACGACACCAAAACACCCAAGATCATGGCAAAGGAACTATCCAGATAAGAAACCGCATCCATCGTATATTGGTTATGCAGATTCAAACCCATCATGGTATTGATCCCAAGAACCATACCAATCGGCATTAGCATTTGATTGGCCATCATGGTCACAGCCACAAGGAACATCGGAAACAGGACCAATGCCAATTGCCAAAAATGTGTGACATGCGGAAAAATACCAAAGGCGTATAAAAAGACCAAACCCGCCGAGACAATACTGCCCCAAATAAAAATCCGTAGAACAGGGACAGGATTATCCAAAGCAGTCAAAATACACGCCGTCACTGCGCCCATTTGCGCCATCATAAATCCAGCTTTCCATCCTGACAGAATCCATGCGCCAGTCACGATAAAGGTGATCAGCACAGCACTGATGCCACCACGAACGGCAATCCCATGATCACGATGTAAACTTGGATATTTCGTCGTAATCGCAGTAATTTCGACAGGGATCTCTTTATTCCCTTGCTGGATTTGCTGCCAAAGGAGCTTTACCGCCAAAATATTGGTAATAAAATGACGAACGTCCATTTTTAATGCAGCCAACACCACTTGCTGTTCAGCACTTGCCATCGCCATCAGTTCAACAAAATCTTGCTCAAAGCTAATTGGTAAGGTCTGTAAATCACTCGGTTTTAACAGCTGATCCTGTTTTAAAAATGCTAAGCTATGCTGAAGAATGAGATCTAAGTTCGGTGCAAGATTGCTCATCTGCATTTTTTCAAGCTGTTTCACCCGCTGGGACAGTGCCACCAAATTCGCAACCACTAATGAAACCTGATGCAACATTTCCTGCAAAGGTTTGGTCATACCCTTCAATTCGCCTTTTTCATAGGCCAAATGAACTGCCAAAGCGTGAATATCCGAAGCATCACGTGTGATCACAGATAGAATTTGCGTATCATCGCCTGAACTTGTCTGAACACTCATTAAATTCCTAAAGGTACTTTCTAGATCACTCAAGGTTTTATTGACACGCTGCTTAATCATGGCACCAACATGAACAGGCAAAATCGTGGCCGAAACCACTGCGGATGCAATCACACCGATTGAAATTTCTAATACCCGCGCCAATGCAATATCAAACATATTGTAGGTATCAATATAGGTAATGGCGTTATACACGATCATTGCGGTTGAATAGCCCGCCAACATAAATACATAACTGCGTGGCGTACGATCCAGTAATGAAACATATAAAGCGAAACCTACCCACAAAGATAAAATAACGGTGAACAACCACGGGGTATTGATAAAATGAGGGGTTAACAATAAGGCAACCATTGCCCCAACGACGGTCCCAACTAAACGATAAACACATTTGGAAGACACCATTCCTGAGTATGGATTGGCAATAATCAAAACCGTACCAATCGACCACATTGGATTAATTAAATCGAGTTCAAAGGAAATAAACAGTGCCAGCATGCCTGCCACAAATGTTTTACAGGCAAAAATAATGTCCAGTCGGCTCGGTCTAAAAGCCAACAACTGTTTAAATAGCATGAACGTGTCTCAATTCTGAGTCAGTCTTCTCACCCATATTGTTTCAGCCACATAAATCAATGCGACGACGAACTCACCTAACTTGGGTAAATATCCAAATCAGTGTGATATGAGTAAAGCTGATGGTGGGGAATGATGCACAATGCTTGGAGGTTTTTAGGTGGTTTATTCTAAAAACAATTATCCAAATAAGACATTGTGTTGTTGATTTTTTCAAAATATAGGTAATTAGTCAACACAAATTATCACTATTTGATAATTTTAACTATAATAAAAATAATCTCGATAGATCTGGTTTTGCTTCTCACAGTGACACTGGAACGAGTGTACCTTCACGATCAGATTTAAAAGCCCATACACGAACCTAGGCTTTTCTGTTATAAAACAATAAAAGTTTGATTTTCACGTTATTTTTAAGGAGTAGGCGCCAAACATGGCAATTTCGAGTTTTGGTAAGATTCTGACCGTATTGGATTTATTCTCAGTTTCACGCCCAATTATCAATGTCGATATCATTTGTGATGAGCTTGGTCTATCCAAACCTACCGCCTATCGCTACCTTAAAGAGCTGGTTGCAACCGATATGTTGAAACGTATTAGTGGCACCTCAGGTGATTACACTTTAGGGTCTAAAATCGCGGTTTTAGACTATATTTCGCATAGTACCGACCCCTTAGTGCAAATTAGTATTCCATTTATGCGAGATATTGTAGAGAAGACCGAACTTTGCTGTTTGCTCACCTATTTAAATCATGATTATTGCATTGATTTACATCATGAAACCTATAAAGAATCAGAGTTATTATCCTTTGGTCGTGGTTGTCCACGCCCTGTTTATATTGGTGCATCACCTAAAATTGTCATTGCTCACTTAACTAAGCAACGGATACAAGCTTACTACCAACAGTTCTCCCAAGAACTTGCTCAAGTTGGATTTGCACAAAACTTAGATGAGTTTGTTCAACAGATGCGAAAGATTAAAAAACAAGGCTTTTATTTATCACAAGGTGAGATTGATCCACTGATTTGTGGTCTTTCAGTACCGATTCGCTTTTCAAGCAAAGAAGCGCCTATCGCCCTCACTTTAGTGGCATCAAAAAAGCGTTTTGATTTTCTCAATATTGAAAAACTGATTGAAATCTTGCAAAACAATGCTGCTCATATCGAACTTAAATTTGCATTGCTTGCAGACAATCAATGACGTTAAATTCGAGAATATAAAAAACATTTACATTTCCAACCGTTGTAAAAATCAATAAATTCTCATATTATGATTATGTTCTTCAGCATCCTCTCCTCAAGAGAGCATGTTTCCTCAGAGAACTAAGCTCATCCATGTTATGGGCTTTTTTCTTGTCTTGATTTCCACATGACCAATAAAAAGCCCTCCATCAGGAAGGCTTAGAAATTTTGAAGCGGATCAATAAAAACCTATTCTAAGGCTGTTTCAAATATGGCCACGCTGCTTTGAGATAAATAAACATAGACCATAATGTCAATATAACCGCTGCATAAAGCAAGGCATAGGCCCACATTTCAAGTGGTTTCCAGTTCAACAAAAACACACTAATCGCGATCATTTGAAAAGCAGTCTTATACTTCCCTACAGTCGAAACCGCAACATTGGTCCGCGCACCGAGTTCAGCCATCCACTCACGTAAAGCAGACACCGTTATTTCACGAGAAATAATTACGATAGCAGCAAATGCCATAGATATCGTAGGTTGCCATTGCACCAATACAATCAGTGCTGCAGCAACCATCAACTTATCTGCAACTGGATCAAGAAAGCGCCCAAAAGCTGAACTCTGATCTAAAGTTCTCGCCAAATAACCATCAAACCAATCCGTCAGCGCAGCAACAACAAATATTGCTGTCAGCACGATATGGCGTAGCATTCCCCCATGGTGTTCAGCTCCAATGGCCGGTGGCCAATAAGCGATTACCAAAAATACCGGTATTAGAGCAATACGCGCCAAAGTTAAGATATTGGGAATGTTCAGGATTTGCCCTGTACTCATAAACACCGCCATGTTGTTCGCGTCAAATTTGCATATTGCACAAAGGATGTACCGAGAATGTATCCATCTGTAAGCAACTTTATACGAAATATAGTTGAATGTCGATTAGGCAAAAACGGCAACCGTCTGTCTTAACACGGCAATGAGCTGATTTTGTTGATCCCAAACATAAGCATATTCCGTTGAATACCCTTGATGGGCAAACTCAGTGACGACCTTATATTTAAACCAATCCTGAACCTGATGTGCAATTGGAGTTAAATACGTAATCTGCCATGTCAAAGAACTCGCAGGTGCTGGGGTCTTAAACATCGGTAATACGCCTGGCGGCCAAACATCCATTAAAGCAAACAAATCTGCAAGCTGCATGTCACGATTTGGATGTAAAGCAGGTGAAAAACGACTCCAACCACCAAAATCAGGGACCTTACTCCCCGCCATTGGGTAGCTTCCCTCTGCCCAACAGAGTTCAAATTGTTGTAAGCATTCTGGCATCAGACCTTCGAGATAGAAGGTTTTTTCCAATTGTTCAGCCATCGGATAATCAGGAACTTGAGGCAAATTACTCACGTGGATTCGAGACTCACGCTGCGAACCAAAACTTGCAACTAAAATACTCTGTACTGCGTCATCTTGCCATAAACGTACTTCTAAGCTAGTGACTGATTTTCCTTGTCTTAAAATCTCAGCACTCAGCTTTGCTCGCCCTTGTTGTACTGGGCCAACGAAAGTGACATTACAACTTAAGAGCTGTTTTGCTGCATCATTTACCACACTCAGCGCTTTTTGAATCATTAAGCCTGCAACTAAACCACCAAATACTGTGCGACCTTGTAGCCATCCCGATGGAATATCAATCCATTCTTGTTGTTCGATCTGTTTATAAATCGGGAGTAGTGACATATTGATTTCCTTGATCGCTCTGAATAAATGTTATCTTTCAACTTTTCAGCCTAAATGTGAATGATCGATCTGGCTAAAATGTCAGAGCAATTATGTCAATTCAGTATGCTGACACCATAACACGATCAATCGATCACTCAGTTCAACGCGGCCTATCCCAACAATCGTGCAGCATCATCTACTCATGCAAGATTTTATAAATGGTACGTGCCATCACCTCACCTAAACCTTGTACCAACATAAGCTCTTTTTCAGATGCCCTCAGTACACCTTGAATCCCACCAAAATGGGTCAGTAAATCACGACGGCGTTTAGGACCTAGCCCTGGAATCGCCTCCAATACTGAACTACTGCGTCGTTTATCACGCTTCGCTCGATGCTTGGTAATCGCAAAACGATGGGCTTCATCACGGACCTGTTGAATCAAATGCAGGGCCTTATGGTCCTCTGCCAACTGCAGTTTAGTACCATCGGTAAAATGAAGCGTTTCTAAACCCGCTTTACGCCCCTCACCTTTAGACACCCCAATCATAAAAGCATCTAGTGCTAACTCTTGCATTACCTCCATTGCCATATGCAATTGACCTTTACCACCATCAATGAGGAGTAAATCAGGCAATATATTTTTCTTATAGCGACGGATTAACGCTTGGCGCATAGCCGCATAGTCATCACCACCCGTAATATCTTGAATCGCAAATTGACGATAATCCCGCTTTCTCGCACCGCCTTGATCAAAGACCACGCAAGATGCAATCGGTGCTTCACCCATCGTATGGCTAATATCAAAACATTCAATTCGGTCGATCGGACGTCCTACCACTTGTTCAAGTTGATGAAAACGTTCGTTCAATTCTAGATAATTACTGAGTTTACCTTTAATCGCATGCTGCACATTCATTTGTGCTAACTCTAGCCACTCCGCCCGTGTTTCACGTACTTTATGCTTGATGTGGACTTTCTTGTTAAAGGTTTGCTGTAAGGCTTCTTCGAGTTGGGGGCGATCAGGCACCTCAATATTCACAATCAACTCAGTCGGCACTTCATCAGCCACCTGAAAATAAAAGTTCGCAATAAAGTCGCTGAGCATTTGCCCGAGATCGTCTCCCAACATATCTGGAAAATAACTTTTCCCTCCGAGCATCCTTCCGTTACGAACGTACATGATCTGCACACAAGTTACGCCCGCTTGATAGGCAATCGCTAAAATGTCAGCTTCACCTTTAACTTTAAAGACTGCCTGTTGTGCTTGAACCTCACGCAATAAGCCTAAACGATCCCGATAGAACACAGCCTTTTCAAACTCAAGTGCTTCAGCCGCTTGCTCCATTTTTCCGATCAATTCTTGATTCAGCTCTTTGGTATCCCCTTGTAGAAAACGAATCGAGTTATCGACATCTTCTTTATAGGCTTCAGGGCTAATCAAACCCACGCAAGGCGCAGTACAACGTTTGATTTGATACTGCAAACACGGACGTTTTCTTTGGGCAAAATAGCTATTTTCACACTGCCGTACATTAAATAGCTTTTGCAAGGTGAGCAAAGTATCTCGCGCACTGTAAGCACTCGGATAAGGTCCAAAAAACTTACCAATTTGATGTTTGCCTTTACCACGTCCACTAGCAATACGCGGATAGGGTTTATCTGCCGAGACAAAGATATAAACATAAGATTTATCATCCCGCAGCATAATGTTATACGGTGGACGGTGCAGTTTTATGAGATTTTGTTCGAGTAATAAAGCCTCTGTTTCTGAACGAACAATCAGCGTTTCAATGTCATAAATACGCGCAACAAGGGCTTGTGTTTTAGGATGCTCAATGGTTTTGACAAAATAGCTGGATACACGATTTTTTAAATTTTTTGCCTTACCCACATACAATAACTCACCCTCTTTGCCGAGCATTTTGTAAACACCGGGCAATTGGGTCATGTGAGTCAAGATGGTTTCAATGTGTTCACGTGCGTTTGAGTTCACAATAGATTTTCATGAGCAGAATTACTTTGATGATGTAGTCTGTTCACACGAATTTCAAGCCTAACTCGGTGAAATCCATGTGCTGCTCAGTAACGATTAGAATACTCGACCCAAAATTCGATCATGCAAGTCAATAGTTGTTTTTTCATTATCTTTTCTCTTCATAAAAACCAGTCAGACTATCCTGAATTAGACCATCTGTTACAATCTGGTTAAACAAATTACTACTTATTTGCTGCATTAAAAAACGCCCTTTTGGGCGTTTGAATAACGTAAATTAGAGACCGAATAAAGTTCATAATTTAATATTCAGGAAAAGCTCAATTAATTACAGTCCTGATAACCACCCAACTCTCCACATTTTAGACATTTAAAGAGATAAGCTGTTGGTGAGCCATCTTTATCCAAAGCCTGTAAAAATCTATTCCAATCCTCACCAACCAAACCTATGGAATTTTGGATAGCAAGAACCGCTTCTTCCCCCATAGCAAATAATTCTTTTCGACCCGCTCTTCCTACAAATGCTGCGGCATCACCACAATGAGTCCACCAGCGTTCCTGCTGCCATCCTGAAAAACCAGGTGTACGATAAGCCACTTCCTCAACCACAAGGTCGGGTACAGACCCCCATTTACCATAAGCACCTATTCCTGCCTCATCTGTAAAAGCAGCATCGAACTTTTTATGCGCAGAACCATCTGCAATACACCACGGACAAATTGCTTCAGCAAGTTCTTCTTCTGCATAGACTGGCCCACTATAGATATAACCTTTGACCTGACCACAACACAGACACGCTTCATCTGACTCAATAATACTTTCCGTTGCAATAGGGTCTGGATGATATTTAAATATGGGTAATTTCATGTTCCTTCTCCTTTATTTGAATTTAAAGCTCTTCGATACTGATAGCTAAATTTTCTATCGCCAACCTGTTTTGTAACATACAAATTATTTTTTGATGATCTCTTCCATGTAGAAGCAGATAGACCATATTTTCTAATTTTTCAATTTCCAGATCTGTATTCCATGTATGAATTGAAACCTTATCCTTGAATCTATAGTTATTTTCATTGGAAAAAACGAGTTTATAAGATGCTATAGATTCAAAAATATGTTTTATTTTAATAATATAAATCACTTGCTGGAAGATTTTTACTTTTTAATCCATATTCATAATTCATAGCCCATTTCTTATTCCTGTTCTATCTCTTGCATATTAAAATTATGATTGAAAATATCACAAAAAAACGTCCTTTCGGACGTTTAAATTTACTTAAATACATACGGTCTTATAAAAATAAGAAAGAAAAGTCCCAACATTAAAAACCACTTTAAAAAATAATAAAGTTGTCGATTTGATTTCTTCAATGCCTTCGCTTTAATACGAATTTGATAGACATAACCAAATGCTTTATTTAGGCCGCCAGTCTGATCACCCACTTCGTTGGGTGAACTCGCTGCAGTCATCACACTTTTACCAAACCAATGATTAAATTTTTCCATGAAACGCGTTTTTAATGGGCGCTCAACATCAGCGAAAAAGATAATACGGTTTTGATCGGTTTTATTTTCAGCATAGTGAATATAGGTTTCATCAAACACCACACTCTCACCATCACGCCAAGAATAACGTTCACCATCGACATCAATGAAACAACGATCATCGTTCGGTGTAATCAAACCTAAATGGTAACGCAATGAACCTGCATAAGGATCACGATGGCGGACCAAACGGCTATCAGGTGCAAGTTCAGTAAACATTGCAGCTTTGATACTTGGGAGTGTTTTTAACAAAGCCGTGGTTTTTGGACAAAATTCTGATGCTGATGGATGTGCAGAGTCATACCATTTCAAATAGAAACGCTTCCACCCCGTTTTAAAGAAAGAGTTAAAACCCAAGTCATCATATGTACTTGATGCTTTAATACCGCCTTTATCATAAAGCGCTTGCGCTTCATCACGGATCATTTCCCAATTTTCATCCAGAACTTTTAAGTCCTTGAAATGCTGTGTATCGATATAAGGTTGATTCGGCACACTGGAAAACATGTACATCAAATAGTTAACGGGTGCGAATAGCGTTGAATGGTCAAAAAATTGACGATAAAACGAGTGTCTAACTTTACCACGGCGATGAACATAGAGCGCCGAAATGATAAAAATCGCTAATATGATCCACTTAATCATTAGATTACTCTATCTTTTTAGCTGAAAACCAAATGCCAGTTTGAGAACCAAATATCAAAATCGCACTTAAAATAAGCTTGCTATTCTAGCAAATTTGTATGACTGAATACCAATTTACTTTGTTTAAAGCGAACAAATAAAGCTTTGTAGTTATCTTTACCAATCAAAGAGAAACAGCTAAAAGCATCATTAAAAAATTATTTTTCTTCTTGGCTTAAAAGTCTCACTAAAAAGTTACAACAAATTGATGACCACTGCGTCACGCCTTGATACAACTTGTTATGTCCTTTTTAGATATAGTTATCGTAAGATTAGCGAAGCTTTTTTGTGTGCCTAACCGCATACATGCTTTATGACATCAACTCAGAATCCTCCACAACAAGGGAGATCAGGCATGATCCACGCTGGCAATGCCATTACCGTCCAAATGCTTGCGGACGGAATTGCAGAATTCCGCTTTGACTTACAAGGTGAGTCGGTTAATAAATTTAACCGTGCAACCATTGAAGACTTCCAAGCAGCGATTGCTGCGGTTAAAGCCAATAACGATATTAAAGGCTTAGTTGTAACTTCTGAAAAATCAACGTTTATTGTTGGTGCAGATATCACTGAATTTGGCGACAACTTCGCCGCAGGTGAACAAGCTATTGTTGATTGGCTTATGCCTGTACACGAAATCTTCAATAGCTTTGAAGATTTAGACATCCCTAAAGTTGTTGCTATTAATGGCATGGCGTTAGGTGGTGGTTTTGAAATGTGCTTAGTCTGTGACTACCGTGTCATGTCTGAACAAGCACAAGTCGGCTTACCAGAAATCAAATTGGGTATCTATCCTGGTTTTGGTGGTAGCGTACGTTTAAGCCGTTTAATCGGTATCGACAATGCCGTTGAATGGATGGCAATGGCGAATCCGAAGAAACCTGCTGCTGCACTTAAAGATGGTGCTGTAGATGCGGTTGTTGCTGCTGACAAACTACAAGAAGCTGCCGTTGACTTGGTTAATCAAGCAATTGCAGGTCGTTTGGACTGGAAAACAAAACGTCAAGAAAAATTAGACGCGATTAAATTGAACCCACTTGAACAAATGATGGCGTTCAATACAGCGAAAGGTGCGGTACTTGCGAAAGCAAACCCTGCACAATATCCAGCGCCTAAACTGTTACTAGATTCATTACAAGCAGGTGCAACCTTAACACGTGATGATGCATTAAAAGCAGAAGCACAAGGTTTCGCTAAAGCAGCGATCACACCACAAGCAGGTGCATTGATCGGTTTATTCATCAACGATCAAGTTGTGAAGAAAACTGCGAAAAAATATGAGAAAGGTGCTCACCCAGTAAACCAAGCAGCTGTTCTAGGTGCTGGTATCATGGGTGGTGGTATTGCTTACCAAGCGGCAAGCAAAGGCACACCAATCATCATGAAAGACATTGGTAACCCACAACTTGCACTTGGTATGAAAGAAGCGAATGGCTTACTGACCAAGCAAGTTGAACGCAAGAAAATGAAAGCTGCGCAAATGGGTGAAACACTTGCTCGCATCCGCCCTACTTTAAGCTACGATGAGTTTAAAGAAGTGGATATCGTGATTGAAGCAGTGACTGAAAATCCAAAAGTAAAAGAAATGGTATTGGTGGAAACTGAGAAAAATGTTCGTGAAAACACGATCATTGCATCAAACACTTCTACAATTTCAATTACACGTTTAGCAAAAGCATTACAACGTCCTGAAAACTTCGTTGGTATGCACTTCTTCAACCCAGTACATATGATGCCACTGGTAGAAGTAATTCGTGGTGAAAAGACTTCTGACGAAGCGATTGCAACCACTGTTGTTCTTGCTCAGAAAATGGGTAAAACACCAATCGTTGTTAACGACTGCCCAGGCTTCTTGGTAAACCGTGTATTGTTCCCTTACTTTGGTGCATTCGACCTTCTTGTTAAAGACGGTGCGGATTTCCAGCAAGTGGACAATGTGATGGCGAAGTTTGGCTGGCCTATGGGTCCTGCATACTTGATCGACGTTGTTGGTATCGATACAGGTGTTCATGGCGCTGAAGTCATGGCTGAAGGTTTCCCTGACCGTATGAAGCCTGACTACAAAGGTTCTATCGAAGCGATGTACGAAGCAAAACGTCTTGGTCAAAAGAATGACGTTGGATTCTACAAATACGTGTTAGACAAGAAAGGTAAGAAAGCGAAAACTGTTGATCCAACAGCTTACGAAATCATTGCACCTTTCGTGACGGGTGAAAAACGCGAGTTTGACAACCAAGAAATCATTGACCGCATGATGCTTGCTTTCTGTAACGAAACTGTTCGTTGCTTAGAAGACAACATCGTTGCAACGGCTGCTGAAGCAGATATGGCAATGATTATGGGTGTAGGTTTCCCTCCATTCCGTGGTGGTCCATGTCGTTACATCGACCAAACAGGTGTTGCTGAATACGTTGCGCTTTGCGACAAGTATGCACACTTAGGTAAGGCTTATGAAGCGCCACAGATGTTGCGTGACATGGCTGCTAACAACACAAAATTCTACGGTTAAGGAGCGACGTGAATGGCTACTTTAAATCCACGTGACGTTGTGATTGTTGATGGCGTTCGTTCTGCCATGGGCAAATCGCGTAACGGTATGTTCCGCAATGTACGTGCCGACAGTTTATCTGCTGAATTAGTACGTGCACTGGTTGCTCGTAACCAGTTCGATACAAACGAAGTTGAAGACATCATTTGGGGTTGTGTCAACCAAACTTTAGAGCAAGGCATGAACATTGCTCGTAATATTGGTTTATTGGCTGACATCCCTAAAACTGCTGGCGGTCAAACCGTCAACCGTCTTTGTGGTTCTTCTATGCAAGCAATCCACACGGCTGCTGCACAGATTGCAACCAACCAAGGTGACGTGTTCATCATCGGTGGTGTAGAGCACATGGGCCATGTTGGTATGATGCACGGCATCGACCTGAACCCAGAAGCGTCTAAACACTATGCGAAAGCATCTAACATGATGGGCTTAACTGCTGAAATGTTAGGTCGTATGAATGGCATTAGCCGTGAAGAACAAGATGCGTTTGGTGTTGAATCTCACCGTCGCGCTTGGGCTGCAACACAAGAAGGTCGTTTCAAAAACGAAATCGTTGGTGTTGAAGGTCATGATGCCAATGGCTTCAAAATCCTTTGCGACATCGACGAAGTGATTCGTGCTGAAGCAAACCTTGAAGCGTTCAAAGCATTGAAACCTGTATTTGATCCTAAAGGCGGTTCAGTAACAGCAGCAACATCTTCTGCTCTTTCTGACGGTGCTTCTGCAATGTTGTTGATGTCTGCTGAACGTGCACAAGCTTTTGGTTTAAAACCACGTGCCGTGATTCGCTCTATGGCGATTGCGGGTTGTGATGCTGCGATCATGGGTTACGGTCCAGTTCCAGCAACTCAAAAAGCACTTAAGCGCGCTGGTTTAACGATGGCTGATATTCAAACCATCGAATTAAACGAAGCATTTGCTGCTCAAGGCTTATCAGTCATGAAAGGCTTAGGCGTTTACGACAAACAAGACATCATCAACTTGAATGGTGGTGCGATTGCATTGGGTCATCCATTGGGCTGTTCAGGTGCACGTATCACAACAACATTGTTGAACGTGATGGAACAACAAGATACACAAATCGGTCTTGCGACTATGTGTATCGGTCTTGGTCAAGGTATCGCGACTATTATCGAACGTGTTTAATCGGCACTGAGATAAAAAAAACCCCGCTCAGTGCGGGGATTTTTTTATCTTTAACGTCTATTTAGACCATCTTGAATCTGTTGCTGCAATTTCAAAATATCATCCATATTGATCTTAATCGACCCATCACGAATACCAATTATATTATTTCGATCAATATTCAAAGGTTCTAACATTTTAAACAGCCCACTGGTCGGATCAGATGATTGTAGACCCTGAGCAACAGCTAAAATATGTTGCTCTAATAGCGGTGAAAGTTGCGATGAATCTGGTTCTTCCATTTTTTGCTGATAATTGACCGTCGTTACACCCTCTTTCACCCCAGCATTCTGCATATCACTATGAGCTTTATAGATTTGATGTTGTAGAGCTTCACGTACTTTTTCATCTTCTTGAAACGGAATAAAGCCGACTTCTTCACGCAACTCAGACTCAGCCATAATACGAATCGTTGGCAATGTGACGACCTCTTCTGCCTGAACCGTTGGTAAACCAATAACAGCTAACACGGCGATAAACGCTGATCGTTTTAGAAAGTTCATGATGCGACTCGCTCCAAAAATCAGTCACCATATGAAAAGATGATGAGTTAAATAAAAGCTTCTATTCATAGGCTACAACAAAGTCGGGCTTGATTCAGTAAGGCTCAGATAAACGGTAAATATCAATAAAATATTGAACAAAAGATCAAATGAATTATGAGTATCAGGCCATTCTATTTTCTGAGCATTTCTTTCAAATACCGAACCAACTGAGGAAAGTCAGTATAACCATCCTCTGCCAAAAAATGCCCCGCTTTAGAAATAAGAGTAAATGGTATCTCAAGTTGTTTTGCGAAATTAATACTCAATTCAGGTGGGACATACTCATCATTTTCTGAAATAAACAGGTGTTTATTTTGGGAATTCTTCAAACTTATATGCATATTTTGACTTTTTAGAATATATGAGTCGAGTTGGGGTAGCACGGGTAAAGTTTCAGTAAACCCAGCAACAAGAATAACTCCCCCAATCTTGGGAGGATTCCGCTTTGATAAAAAATTTAATAATGTCACACCGCCTAAACTATGGGTTACAAAATACGTCTGTTCATCAATCATTTTAATATTTTGTTCTAAAACATGCTGCCAAGCCTCAACATCTGGCTGCATCGGATTGGGTAACTGTAAAATGGTTACCTGAGTATGTGAATCCTGCATCTGCCTCTGTACTGATTCAAACCAATGATCATGTGCTGTAGCACCATAACCATGCACAATAAATATCTGACGATGTATCGTCGTCTCTTGTGGAGGCGCAGCATATCCGAAAAAAGAAGTGAAAAACAATCCTAAAGAATAAGCCAATTTTTTCATCAATATACTCTCAGTAAAATCTACTTATAACCATGCTAAACTATGACAGCGATGTTAAGGTCAAGTGATATTCTATGAATCTTGCAAAAGTTGCCAAATTAACGCAGGTTAGTCCTCGTATGTTGCGTTACTATGAGGACGTAGGGCTAGTTCATCCCAAACGAAATACAAATAATTATCGCGATTACAGTCAAAAAGATATTGAAGATATTTATAAGATTAAAATATTGAATGATGCAGGGATGAATTTGAAAGATATTCAAATTTTATTACCCTGTTTCGATTTGGATTATTATCGATTTAGTTTATGTCCTGTTGTGCAGACAAAACTAGAAAATGAACTTAAATACGTAAATGAGCAATTAACTAAACTACAACGATCACATGAACTATTAAAATCATTTTTAGAACATGGTACAGTTGAATCAACCATTTAGGACCATAGATATGAATCATATAATAAAAACGACATTATCAATTGCTTTATCAAGCATGGTTATCTCAGGCTGTGCCACCAAAACCCTCATCACCAAAGATAGTAAAACGTATACTCGGACGGCAAAGGTTACTTTAGTTGAAGACAATGTGGTCGCTTTTGGGCGACCGGCGCAAGCAACAGCCAATTTACCACGCGATAGCATCGTCATTGCAGGTCAAAAGAATAGTTACATCCTGACCCAAGGCGGCGCTCAGTTTGTGACCATCATCAACAAGCTTGATCCCAAAAATATACAAATCACACGTGATCTAAATTTCTTCTCTGAAAAAAATGATGGTCATTTTTCAGGAACATTGCCCATTTCTTATGTCAAACTCAAAGAGGATTTAAGCAAAAAAGACTTAGAATTTTTTATTGAAAATGGTGCAAAAGAATGTTCGTCTTCAAGTGATACACGTATGCAAGCACAACGTTTTTGTTTTGATATAAAACTTGCGGGTGTAGTCTACCCTGTCGCAAATAATCTGACTTCATTAAAAGCATTAAGCAAACCTTATCAAGTTACAATCTATACCAATCAACAAGAAAGCTATAAATCAAGATCAAGTCTCAATCCTTTTGAAAAGTTAGTATTACTACCTTTCGCAGTAGCAATTGATGTGGTGAGCTTACCGTTCCAAGCTGCCGAAAAGATTTTTGATTAAGCTTAAGTTAAAGGTCTTTGACTCAAAACAATCACTTGCCTCAAAGACCTTGTCTTCTTATTGACCCTAAAATCATTTTTCCATCAACTATGTGTCTCTTCTTCACCTTCATTATCAAAGGTTTTGGCGATTTTATCGATATTTAGACTTTTCGCCATCGCATCAAAAATATCCTTATAAACACCTTGCTGCTGATAAAGTTGATAATGCTCACCATGCTCAACGATCGCACCATCCTGCATCACATAGGTATAATCCGCATCGATGATCTGTGACAAACTATGAGAAATAATGATCACCGTTCGCCCCTGTTTGATTTCATCTAGACTATGTTTGATTTGTTCAGTTGCAATAGCATCCAAACTTGCTGTCGGTTCATCTAAAAAGATAATCGGTGGATTTTTCAGAAACATCCGAGCGATTGCGATTCGTTGTTGTTGACCGCCCGACAACTGTAAGGCATCTGATTGATAGCCTTTTGGTAGTTTCAAAATTTGTTCGTGGATAGAGGCTTTTTTTGCTGCTCGGATAATCTCTTCTTCGGTTGCATCCATTTTTCCATAGCAAATATTGTCTTGGATGGTACCTTGGAAAATATGGTTTTTCTGTAATACCAAACCAATATGATCACGTAAATATTGGGTATCCATCTGATTTAGATCAATCCCATCCATGAGAATCTGCCCAGATTGCGGTAAGTAAAACTTATCTAGCAAACTAATCAGGGTCGATTTACCTGCACCTGATAGTCCGACCAAGGCCGTAATTTTATTGGGTTGAATAACCATGTTGATATTTTTCAGGGCATGATGACCATTGGGATAATAAAAATCGACCTGCTTTAACTCAAACTTTCCTCTCAGATGCGCTGGCTTTTGCTGCCCAGAATCCTCAATCTCATTCTCTGCCTGAAGAATCTGGAAAAAACTTTCTGCATAAATCATGGCATCATTCACTTCATCATAAATGCGGTGGAGTGAACGAATTGGAGCAGATACATTGTTGAATAACAGAATATGGAACATGATCATCCCGATACTCATGTCTCCAACCAAGACAAAATAAGCCGTTAAGATGATAATAAAAACAATACCGATTTGTTCTGTAAAGGTTTTCAAACCATCGAAAACAAAGCTAATTTGACGGGTATACATCTGATTATCCGTCAGTTGCTTTTGTAAGATGAGCTGTTTTTCAGCTTCAACTTTTTCCCGATTGAATGATTTGATCACCGTGATGGAATTTATAATACTCAAAATGCCCTGACTCTTACGTTCACGCCCATCACGTAAACTTCGTCTAACCCCACCTAATTTTTTTGCTTGCTTAAATGTCAGCCAAAAGTAAATCGGTACGATACAAAGCGCAACCAATCCAATCCAAAAGTTGGCGTAGAACATTAAAGCCAATGCCAAAATGGCACTACTAAACAGCGGTAAAATATCGATAAAGAAAATTTGAATCAAACGGGTAATTGAGCCAATTCCTCGATCAATCCTTGTTTGTAATTTGCCTGCCTGATTATCATCTTGCGTAAAAAATGCCAGACGATAGGTGAGAAACTTCTCAATAATCGCCTGTGCGACATCTTGGGAAACCATAATTCTGAGACGTTCACCAAATAACTTCTGACCAAACTGAATCAAGGTACTGAAGATTTCCTTACTCAGCAAAATCACACTAATCGTTATCAAAATATGTAAGCCTTCCGCCAAGCCGCCGCCTGCTTCAACTAAACGATTGATCTGGTCGACAGCATATTGAAGCGTTAAGGCATTAACCTGAGCCGTCAGTGCACCGATTAATGTCAGAACCAATGTCACAATCACCAGTAATTTATACGGTGCAACAAAGGGCTTAACTCTATTAAAAAGCTGCCATAGATTCATATTTTTACGATTTTTCCCAAAATGCTTACGACGACAGGTTTTAACTTACAGCCATGAACTCAATGACTTCGATGTGATTCTCCAGCTTAAACATGGCAGATGATGATCTAGATGCGCTATTTTCTAGCTATGGAAGCAGAAAATAACTATAGCTCCTCCTCCAATACTTCGACGTTATTGTTTTTAATTTTTTCCATCTGACTATTGAGCTTAAGGACATCTTGATAAAGCGTATTAAATTTTTTCACGGGTGCATTCTCATAAAACAGAATGGTGTTATTTTTTCTTTGCCATTGATGCGTTTTTAACAGATCAAACATAACTTGTGCCTTTTCTACGATCTGTTGTTCAATTGCAAAAATATCTTGGCTTTGATCTGCATTCAGGTTGCTTTCTAGTTTTGCTTGCAGCAAATCACGCATATCACGTTGAATAGACAAATTCTTGGCTTGTTCAAGCGCGTCTAATTGAATTTTTTGACGTGTTTGCTCATATTCGGTCGAGATTTTACGCACATCGCTAAGCATCTGCTGCGTTTCTTTATAGTCCTGTTTACGATCACGATCCAATCGCTCTACATTTAAAAAGGTATCCCAATTCCCAGCTTTTAGTTCTCGTAGATAATCGTTTCTCGCTTCAACATTTTGCATCCAATAGGTTAATAAGAATTCCGACATTAATTTATAATCACCAGATAAGCGATCATCCCTTACATCGAGTTGAACTGGGGTTGACCAATCTTGTGCTTGGTCATACAGCTCACGCATCTTCTCGGCCATGACCACATCAAACATTTGCTTATTGTTCTCAGCACGCTGTTGTAGCTTATGTTGATATAGAAAAAATGAACCAATACAAATCGCGATTACAGCAACAAATAATAGAAAACGGCGCATAATGCCTCCAAGCTTAATTATATTTTTTATGTCCTAACTTTAGTGTAATCATTAAAACGTATGCATTAATATGATTTTTATTTCACTTCACGTAACGGAGCATTACATATTACTCACTTTAAATTCAAGCACTTCATCCCTATTATCTCTTTAACTGAAATTGAAGAGATACGCCATGCGTGTAGATATTTGGTCAGATGTGGTCTGCCCTTTTTGTTATATCGGTAAAAAACGTCTTGAGCATGTTGCAGCAGAAGCTGGAATCAAACTTGATATTCACTGGCATAGTTTTGAACTCGATCCAGATGCGCCAGCAAAACATGACACATCCAATACAGAGCGTTTAGCCAAAAAATATGGTCGAAGCTATGCTGAGATGGAAGAAATGGAACGCAATATTGCGGCCATGGCTGCTGAGGAAGGCATCGACTTCCAATGGCAAAAAGCCAATTCAGGCAATAGTTTTAATGCACATCGTATTATCCATCTCGCGCAAAGCAAAGGCATGGGCAATGAAGCAAAAGAGGCTTTTTTTCATGCCTATATGACCGAAGGTTTAGCCATTGGTGAACGTGAAGTGGTCGAAGAAATTGCTTCACGGATTGGCTTAGACAATGCTGAAGTCGAATATGTCTTGGACTCTGATGAGTTGGCTGATTTTGTTCGGCACGATGAAAAAATTGCACATGAACAATTGAAGGTGACAGGCGTTCCTTTTTTTGTTTTTGATCAAAAGCTAGCTCTTCCTGGCGCCCAGCCTCGTGAGATTTTCTTACAAGCACTACAAAAAGCTCAATCAACATCTGAGCAAGAAATAGTACCCACTGATGCAGCACAGTGTCATGATGATCAATGTGAAATAAAACCGTAATAACACGACTTAGGGACAAGCTTCAAATCCAAGATTGAAGCTTGTCTTGTTCCGTATAAATTTGTCTATTTTCTATTTATTTCAATATTTTATCTTAGATAATTAACCCATCTTCACTGAAAGTGATCTTTTTGCATGCTTTTTAGCCATTGATTTGTGCAGCTGATCACAACTCATGTATAGATTTATAGATACCTTTCTATTTTATGATCTATTTATCCGATTTGTTCTTTTAAAATGTTTCTATTTTTGCTCACAAAGCATGAACAACATCTCGATTTAACCCTATCAAATGAGATTGTTTGCTAACTCAAGTGCTATAGATTTTGCATTGTTTTCTTCTATAATTGTCATAATGTGACAATCTTTTGTGATGAAAATGCAAACATTACAGCCCGAATAGATCGTTAAATTTATGCAACAGACATCTATCTCGAATCGCTTATAGGATGAGCAAAAAATAGAAGCTCACCACTGCAAGCGACAACAACAAATTGTTAGAAATACGACGACTTAATTTTTTATCTAAAACAGGCTCAAGCCTATCTCTAAGGAAACAATAAATGGACGTATTAGAGAAAGCACTATTGGTGGATGAGCTCCAGCATCTCATTGAAGGGCTCAATGATGATAAAACCTCACTATTTGAAATTGCCAAATCAAAACAACGAATTAAAGATATTTGTGCATCTTGTGATGATCCTACTTTTCAGGATCAAATCACGCCTTTTAAGGCCTATATTCAAAATGAAGAGTTCTCAACGGACGAATTGAGCAATCACGGTTATGCCATGACCTATCGTGGTACTTATAATTTTATGGGGCGCGTAGAGAATGCTTTATTTGCCTCTGCGGATATGGGATGGGCTGCATTGCGTCAAGCCCAACATTGGCAAGTCTGGGTCATTCGCCCTGCTTTATCATTTCTTAAAAGCCCTTGGATGAATTCATCTCAGGACGCATTACAATGGCTAAAAAACCATGCCAGTGAATATGTTAAAACAGACCATGAACTACAACATTTAATTCCAGTTTTAGAGCCAATTAGCCAAAACTCAACCTCATCATCAAGCTCAAATCAAAGCATTCATACCGATCCCTTATCCTTAATAAAAGAAGAAACGGCTCAGTTTCAGTCACAACTCGACGCGATTATCCAAGAGAAGATTCAACCTGTCTCAGCCCCAAAAACAACAGCGGTGAAAGCGAACGTTAAACAGACCACAGCGACGTCTAGCAATCTAAATAAAGCGAAACCCGTTGCACTGAATGATTTTAATTTAGATGGATTGGTCTGCCGCTTAGAGCGTATTAATGCGCGCACCTTCCCCTCGTTATATCGTGTTGACTTACACAATGAGATTGATCAAAACATCAAAATTGATTGGTTATATTTAAAAGCTGAAAATGACGTTCAGCCTGTATGGGAATCCGCACAGATTTTCATTGCAGAACAACTCTATGCACAAGGTCAATTTTCACATTATGTGGTGCTGATTGGTACGCACAGCATCGAGTATGCCATTTCAGTCCTACAGTCCTATACAAACCCACTGCATACTCAAACCAGCTCGATTCATCAAACCCACTGGATTAATTTTAAGCAACATTATCATCAACATGAAAGTTTGTTTAATGAATGCATCATGAATGGAACATTGATCTGGCAACGTGATCAACGTGTTTATCCATATATCCCAGCTTCATTTGTGAATACGCAAAAATTCATTCCATTTGAAGAAACTTCGGCAACTTTTTTGACCCCTGTGATTTTATTAAGAGAGCGTCATAAAATTCGCGTGATCCATGGTGCTGAACGGATTAAGCTATCCAATGAAGATCAGGCTTATCCTTATCTGTTATTGGACCGTGCCGATGGTTATACATGGCAGTTGATCCGCCAAGCCATTAGCCGCTTACCTCAACCGATTTCAGTACATGACTTATATCAAGCACTGGAAAGTAGTGCGCTATCAGAATCAACCTAGTATTGAGCGTATGCAAAGCCAAAAACCTCATCCCCATCATCGGCCTTGTGAGGTTTTCTTCGCATTTTAGGTGATGGATTTTGAGTGTACTAAGTCATTCTGTTCACTCGCCTTTTATACGATTAAATTGCAGTTTTTTGTGATTATGACTTGATTTTATGGGTTGAATCATCAAGAGTTAAAAACAAGAACAATACATAAGCTTGCACCATGATAATTTCCCAAAGAACGGTATCATCTCATCTCTTTTATACGGTATTCGCCCTGTCATGCGGATTCATGAGTATGGCAAATGCCGCTGAAGCAACGCCACAGCAGCCAAGCAACAATACGCAAACATCGAATGGTAAAAATACTGAAAGCGTTTTGAACTATATTCCCAAGTGGGTCGATGCAACACCAACCATTCTTCCTGAACAATCCAGTCAACCTGTTGTGCCTCCAGTTTCAGAAACAGAGGAACGAACCTGGGTTGATCGTAAGCAACGTGACGTCCGAGAATGGGCCGATCGCACCTCAGTTAAAATTGATAATTGGTTTGGTGAGGTCGACCCAGAAAAGCCTGCTTCTGCAACCATTCGGTTGATGCTCGACAATTATTGGAATGAATATGATAACTATGAAGTAAAACCACGTATACGCGGTAAAATTAAACTGCCGACACTGGAAAAACGGCTCAGCTTGGTGTTTGGTGATGATTCACTCGACGATGAGTTTGATAATCATATTTCCAGTACCAATCAGCAGCCAAACCAAGATCCTGATAAAAGATTCGATTCTAAACAAACGCGTGATAACAATGGTTCTGTTGCTCTACGCTTCTCAGATCTCTCCAAGAAATTGCCTTTTGAAACGGATGCCGATATTGGTTTACGTTCAGGCAGCGATGTTTATCTTCGTTTAAGGGCGAAAAAGAAATGGGAATTAAATAACGACTTTAGGTTCAATGCTGAACAGATTTATCGTTATGGCAGCCAAAGTGAAAATTATCTTCGCACTAATTTAGAACTTATCCATGCTCGTCCCAATCATGCATTTTTATCCAATCAGCTCAGCCTGACCTATGCTGATAAACAGGATGATGATTTACGCTGGGATAATCGAACCTTCCGTGAACATCAGTTTTTTGCGCACAATCGTTTTAATTATGGCATTTATACGGGTGGTTATTACAACGACAATGACTTGCGTTTGAATAGCTGGGGACCTTTTGTCTCATGGCGACAACCACTGTGGCGTGAATGGTTTTATGTGCAAGGTGATCTCAATTATTTTAATGATCATCGTGAAGACAGAGACCACTATGTCAGTACCTTTGTTCGTCTTGAGACCTTATTTTAGTTTTGATGGAATTATCAGCACAACTGTGGATAACTTTAATGTTATCCATAAACATTAAAAAGCACCCTCCAAATTAGACTATAAATGTCCAACTTTCGGGGTGCAGTTCAAAGCAGAGTTTTTTTAGAAAAGCGTTTATTTCAATAACAAGCTATTAATGCGTTTTACATACGCCGCAGGATCTTCAGGTAAACCACCTTCTGCAATCACAGCCTGATCAAAAATCACATTGGCAAGATCATCAAACTGCGCTGAGCTCTCTAATTTCTTCACTAAAGGATGCTCAGGGTTAATTTCCAATGTTGGTTTAATCTCAGGAACAGCCTGACCCGCTTGTTTAAGCATGCGAATAAGTTGTGGAGAAAGCTCACCTTCACTGGTCACCAAACATGCTGGAGAATCGACCAAACGTGTCGTGACACGAACTTCTTTGGTTTTGTCTTTTAACGATGTCGTTAAACGATCCACAACTGGTTTGAATTGTTCAGCTGCTTGTTCAAGTGCTTTTTTCTCATCAGCATCTTGTAGATCACCCAAGTCTACCGCACCTTTAGAAACGTTCTGTAATGGCGTACCATCAAACTCAAATACAAAGTTCATCGCCCATTCATCAACACGGTCTGCCATGAGCAAAACCTCAATGCCCTTTTTCTTGAACAATTCAAGTTGCGGCGAGTTTTTCGCTGCCATTAAGCTATCAGCCGTCACGTAATAGATGGCTTTCTGTCCCTCTTGCATACGTGCTTTATAATCAGCCAAAGATGTTGATATCTCGTCATTATTTGAAGTCGCATAACGTAATAACTTCAAGATACGATCACGATTTCCAGTATCTTCACCCAAGCCTTCTTTCAGAACTGAACCGAATTCAGCATAGAACGTTTTGAACTTCTCTTGGTCTTTCTCATCTTCCGATTTCGCTAAACCATCGATCAAAGTCAGCACACGGCGCGCATTGCCTTCACGAATGGTTTTAACATCACGGCTTTCTTGCAATAATTCACGGCTGACGTTGAGTGGTAAATCAGCACTATCCACCACGCCTTGTACAAAACGTAAATAGTTTGGAATCAGATTATCCGCTTCATCCATGATGAAGACACGTTTAACGTAAAGCTTGATGCCAGCTTTGGCTTCACGAGTAAATAAATCTTGTTTGGCTTGACTTGGGATATAAAGCAACTGGGTATATTCAGTACTGCCTTCCACACGGTTATGTGCCCACGCCAACGGTTCAGCAAAATCATGGCTGAGGTTCTTATAGAACTCGATGTATTGCTCATCACTGATCTCACTCTTACTACGCGTCCATAGCGCACTGGCAGAGTTAATGGCCTCCCACTCATCGGTCTTGACCATTTGACCGCCTTTCGGCTCTTCACCCTCGGCAGCTTCTTCTTCCTGCCAGACTTCTTTTTGCATCTCAATTGGCAAGCTAATATGGTCAGAATACTTATTGATGATTTGCTTAACTTTCCACGACTCTAAATACTCAAGCGCATCATCACGTAGGTGCAGGATAATATCGGTACCGCGTGTCGCTTTATCGATGCTTTGAACTTCAAACTCACCTGTACCACCACTAATCCAACGTACCCCATCAGCAGCCTCTGAACCTGCTCGACGAGATTCAACCGTAATTTTATCAGCAACAATAAAACCTGAATAAAAACCCACACCAAACTGTCCAATCAACTGCGCATCAGATTTTTGATCGCCAGTCAGCTTAGACATAAAATCTTTGGTTCCCGATTTCGCAATCGTTCCCAAATTATCAATCGCTTCTTGTTGACTTAAACCAATCCCATTATCAGAAATGGTCAGCGTTTTATGGTCTTTATCTAAAGTCACACGAACATGTAAGTTCGGATCATTTTCATAATATTCAGGATGATTGATTCCCTCAAAACGCAACTTATCACATGCATCAGAAGCATTTGAAATCAATTCGCGTAGGAAAATCTCAGGGTTGGAATAGAGAGAATGCGTCACTAAATGCAATAACTGAGCAACTTCAGCTTGGAAACTATAATTTTGTGATGCTTGTTCACTCATAAATCACTCCTTATCTGTGAGGCGTATTAAATTGGATTGATTTATGAATGGTGCATATCTTCGATTTTTCAATACCTCAATTTTAATTTTTTATCTGTTCATTCATTTCAATACGATCAATCTCAAAAATCAAACAAGTCCAACCTTTCGGTAAGACTTGTTTGAGGGATCAACTTAGAATTTATAACTATAGCCAAGGGTATACACCATCGGGTTGATATCCAAATCTGTCAACTTTGTGCCATTAAGTTTTACTTCTGGTTTTAATTGAGCATAACGGGCATCGAAGAAGACTCCCCAATTCTTTGCATCAGCAGGCTGAAAAGTAAAACCTAACTGACCCGCAAAACCAAAATCCTCTTTCACTTTGATTTTTTCGCCTGATAACGGACCTACTGCTTTTTCATCCCAAGCAAGAAAAGCAGTACCGCCTACACCAATATAAGGCGTAAAAGCAGTTGAGTTTTTAAAGTTATATTTCGCCGTAATCGTTGGCGGTAAATGTTTAAGCTTGACCACTTTCGTTCCGTCTAAAGAAACATCATGTGATATCGGTGTTGCAAGCAATAATTCAGCAGAAAAAGGCGTATCTCCAAAGAAATACTCAACAGACGGTGTAAATGCAAACTCATAATCCGCTTTTAACGTACCCACGCCCGCAACTGTTGTTTCATCCGTTGGTGCAATAACACTTGCCCCGACTTTAACTTGAAAACCACCCGCAAAAACAGTTGAAGACATCCCCAATAAAGTAACAATTAATAATTTTTTAAACATTTAAATGACCTCTTTAATAAAATTCTAACCGTGCTATTTATAATAATCATGGGTTTTTATTTTATGCAATATGTATTAATTCCGACCAATTTGATTATATTTTTAAACAACTGATTAACAACAATATATATTTGTAAATATATGTAACAAAAATCATATCCAACTTAATCACTCGGTTTAAACATATGAAAACCAAGTATTTTTGTATAGATTCGTACAGCAAAAAATCAAATCCACCAAGCGATTTAAAAACCAAATAATGTAGTTTTATTTAAGAATGAAGCATTGATAAAAACACAAGTAAAATCACATAAAAGACAAAAAATGTCACTTTATAACCAGATAATTAAATTAAAACCAAATTTTATAATCAATCATCACACCATAATAAAAACAATTCATTAGAAAACAAAAACATTATTTTAAGCTTCGTTCATCTTTTTATTATTTCTTAATATTAAAAATGGCCCTAAATAGAGCCATTTTTGTATTAAAGAACCATCGCGGCGATCCAGCCAAAGACAATCAATGGAATATTAAAATGTATGAAGGTCGGTACAACCGTATCCCGCATATGGTCATGCTGCCCATCTAAATTCAAACCCGATGTTGGACCCAAAGTTGAGTCCGATGCAGGAGAACCCGCATCTCCTAATGCCGCAGCTGTACCAATCAGTGCAATCGTTGCCATTGGGCTAAAGCCAAATTGCAAACATAATGGAACATAAATAATTGCAAGAATCGGCACCGTTGAAAATGAAGAACCGATCCCTAAAGTAATCAATAACCCGACCAAAAGCATGACCAAAGCAGCGAGAGCTTTACTATCACCAATCCAACCAGCAGTTGCTTTGACTAGATCAGGAACTTGATTGGTCGCCTCAATGACAGCAGCAAAACCTTGCGCAGCAATCATGGTGAATCCAACCAATGCCATCATTCGCATCCCACTGACGATGACATCATCAGCCTCTTTCCACTTAAAGATACCCGCACAACTTAATATGGCTACACCCACCAAGCCAGCAACTATCATCGAATCTGAATAAAGCTGCACCGCAATAGTTGCAATAATCGCAAAGGCCGCCATCCATAAGGTAAAAGTGGCAATTTGAGGAGCCTGTTGCTGTTGCGCCATCTCTCCGACAATACTACGTGTCACGTTATGTAAGGGTTTATCTTCATAAACACGCGGCTTACGGTAACTAATAAATACAGCAACCAGTAGACCTAAAAACATTCCCCCAACAGGAATCATCATCGCACGGGGAATCTGATCATTACTGATCTGCAAGCCGTAGCCTTGACCAAAATGATTGATGTTATGTGCAAGGATATCATTTAAGAAAATTGCCCCAAATCCCATTGGCAGGAACATATAGGTTGCAACCAAACCGAAGGTCAACACACTCGCAATTGCTCTACGGTCTAAGCGTAAATGATTGAACACACTCAATAAAGGGGGAATTAAAACAGGAATAAATGCAATATGAACTGGAATAACATTTTGTGAGGCAATCGCAGCTAAGCCAACGGTGATAAAAATGAGAAATTTCACCTGTTTTTGAGCACGAATGTCGCTATCATTTTTAAGAATTTTAACGAGTTTATAGGCCAATAAATCAGGCAACCCAGAACGCGCCAAGGCCAAGGCAAATGCACCTAGCACCCCATAGGCAAGTGCGATTTTCGCTCCGCCACCTAGACCATTATTAAATGCATCTAATGTTCCTTGTAACCCCAAACCAGCCAGTAAACCGCCTGTCAAAGCACCAATCACTAAAGCAAAAACAACAGGAACTCGGCCCAAGGAAAGACCGAACATGACGGCAACCGCAGCAAGAATTGCAAACATAACTTTGAACTAAATGAAACGAGGTCGCCATTTTAGCAGAGTTTAAATTCTGCGATTGCCATCACGTGATTTTTATTTATGCATTTTTCACGATAAATTGACGAATATAATTCGCAATTTTTTCGGGTTGGCTCAACACCGCCCAATGGTTCGCATCCAACTCAACATACTCAAAGTTCTCAACCCATTTCGGCATAGATTCCGTAATATATTCAGGGCTAACAAAAGCATCTCTTTTTAAGACAATTGCCTGTACAGGGCATTGAGCATAGCGTTGGCGCGGTTGAGTTAAAGATGGAATAAAATTAGCGCGGTATAGATTAATCCCATATTTGCCGTCTGCCACAATATTTGCATTCAAAGGTAAATCTTGTTTTTTCTCTAGGCCGCTTAACACCTTGCCCCACTTCTCAGGACTAAACAAAGTCCATACCGTTGGTGCAAGTAGAGGTAAATGGAATGCGCCAATGTACCAAGATTTAGTCAACATTTTTAACACATGGCTCGGTGCTGATTTAAACTTTTCACGCAAATACAAAGATGCATGATCTAAGCAAGGCCCTGAGATCGTCGTATAAGACAATAAACGACCTTTTAATTTTGGTTCAGTCGCTGACTCCCATGATTGTAAAGAACCCCAATCATGCGCTGCCATATGAAAATTACGATTCGGTAATACCTGATCAACGACTTCTTGTAAATCTAATGATAAACGCGGTAAACGATAGTCTTTAATGCGCTTTGGAATCGAAGATAAGCCTGCACCACGTACATCATAGGTAACAACAAAATAGTCATTCACCAGTTTTTCAATAATCGGTTCCCATACTTCTTGGTTGTCAGGATAGCCATGTACTAACACCAATGCTGGCTTTTTCTCATCACCCCATGTTTTTACACACAGCGTTTGCTGATCAGAGGTGGTTACAGTTTCTACTTGTACTTGCATAATTGTTTCCCATTTTGTTTTCAGACGGCTTGGTCGTTCAATCAGCCATTGCCAGCGATACTATAAAAATGATACTTATGCAGTATGAATTGAGTTGTAAGAAAAAAAATTGACCATGAAAAGCTTTTTCAAAAAAATTCGAACCATTCCTGTGGTTGCAAAATTTATGATCAACCACTACTCCCCGTATCGTGGTGCAGGAATTGCGATTGAGACCATGGATTTGGATAATTACCACATTCGAGTCAAAATGCCGCTTACTAGAAAAAATCGTAATATTGTGGGTACGCATTTTGGTGGTAGTTTATATTCGATGGTTGATCCGTTTTATATGCTAATCCTGATGCACCATCTAGGGCATAAATATATCGTCTGGGATAAAAGCGCCACCATTAATTTCATATCGCCCGGCCGCAATACTGTTTATGCTGATATTAAACTGAGTGCCGTTGAAATTGCAGAAATTAAGCAATTGGCTGAAAATCATGAACCCGTGTTACGTCACTACACCTTAAATATCATCGATGATGCTGGTACACGCATTGCGGAAGTTGAAAAAGTTTTATACATCCGCCGTAAAAAGCCGAAAGCCACATCAAAATAAAAGCGCTTAAAAATAAAAAATGCCTGCACTTTATCGCTTGCAGACATTCTTATTCATAACATTTAAGGCTGTTGAAAGCCCCAAGAACTATTTCTTTTCTTGGATTGCTGCACCAGCACCACCACCGATCGCGCCACCAATCGCAGCACCTGAGTCGCCGCCGAAGATCGCTTTACCGACAACCGAGCCGATACCTGCACCAACGGCACTACTGGTCGTGGTCTTGCTACTACCACCTTGGGTATTCGCACCAACACCAGCACCCGCTGCCGCACCGACACCAGCACCTAGACCGCCACCAACATGATTACCTACACCACCGCCTACAGCACCACCTAATGCAGCCGCACCAATACGTTGATCAGATGCACTCATATTTTGACAGCCTGTAAACATAACCGTAGACAACATAGCTGCAGAAACTAAAGCAATTGTTTTTTTCATAACCGTATTCACTCCTTTCTGTTCTTATAAAAAGCATAGTCTTCTTTTATGAGTATTTTGATCATATTGTGTTATCACACTGTCCTAATCGATTGATATTTTGTAAAGCACCTTTCCCTATTCAGACACCCATCTCGTTAGAACTGCATAGACCTGAACCAATCAAGAGCCAAATCGAGCATAAGTTTAATATTCTAAAAGCTGTTAAAAAACTTCTAAACATATCCATATCAGGACATGGCAGTTGTCCAAAGCGTATAACCTCCCATCCACTAATGATCCAATAATACAATCTGGAAAGCTTGCTATTGCAATGCCACCTAATTAAAAAAGCCCTTATCAAAATAAGAGCTTCTTCAAACTTCTAATAAACACTCAGCGTATTTTTAGTACTTACCCTTTTTTTCGCCATACGCAGCTCCAGCACTACCACCAAGCGCTCCACCTGTTGCTGCACCAGCACTGCCACCAAGTACTGCGCCGCCAAGCCATGCACCTACACCTGCACCAATCGCACTATTTCTTGTATTTTTACTATTTGCACCTTTTGTATTTGCTGCAACACCGGCGCCAACCGCGGCGCCAAGCCCTGCACCTAAATTACCACCAAGATTTTTACCTACAGCACCACCTGCACCACCGCCAATTGCTGCAGCACCGATACGTTTACTTTCTGGGCTTGCGTGCTGACAACCTGCCAAGATTGTCGATGACATCAATACCGCACCCATGAGTATCATCATTTTTTTCATTGGAACTACTCCTCTCTTTCTATGCAATAAGATAGTCATATTTCATGAAGTATCTATTCAGATCAGGTAATGAAACATTAACGCTCTAAGGTGTTTTTGTAAGGCTTTACTCGTATTTCCTTCATAAAAAAAGACACCCGAAGGTGTCTTTTTTGATTTAGCTAGAACTTAGAATTGATCAGAGTTCAACGCTTGGCTAAATGCTTGGTCAACTTCACTAAAGTCATTGTGAAGTTCTAATTCAGCAGCTTCTGCTTCTTGACGACGACGTTCTAAGTGATACGCAAGACCCGTACCCGCTGGGATCAAACGACCCACAACCACGTTTTCTTTCAAGCCACGTAAGTCATCTTCTTTACCTGTTACAGCCGCTTCAGTTAACACACGTGTTGTTTCCTGGAACGATGCAGCAGAAATAAATGAGTCAGTAGAAAGCGATGCTTTGGTAATACCCATTAATAAACGCTCAAACTTCGCAGAGAATTTATTCTGAGCAGATACCGCTTGGTTCTCTTGAACAACGCGAATGTAATCCACTTGCTCGCCTTTGATGAAGCTAGTATCACCACCCTCAGTAATATCAACTTTACGCAACATTTGACGTACGATAACTTCAATGTGCTTATCGTTGATTTTTACACCTTGGAGACGATATACATCTTGAACTTCGTTCACGATGTAGTTGGTCAATGCCACTTCACCTTTCAAACGCAAGATATCATGTGGATTCTGAGGACCATCAGAAATGGTTTCACCACGATTCACATGTTCGCCTTCGAACACGTTAATGGTACGCCATTTCGGAATAAGCTCTTCGTAAATCTCAGAACCATCATCTGGTGTGATCACCAAACGATTCTTACCTTTAGTCTCTTTACCAAAACTCACAACACCTGACACTTCAGCCAAGATTGCATGCTCTTTCGGTTTACGTGCTTCGAACAAATCAGCTACACGTGGTAGACCACCGGTAATATCACGGGTACGTGAAGTTTCCTGTGGTACACGACCAAGTACATCACCGACACCAATCGTTGCACCATCACGGACGGTTACGATTGTATTTTGTGGCAAGAAGTAGAACTGTTCACCACCATCAGTTGTATCCAACACGATTGCAGGACGCAAATCTTTACCAGAAGCAGGACGTGCTGTAACAGGCAAGATTTCAACAGTAGTCATACCTGTTGCATCATCTGTTTTAGAGGTCGCAGTCACACCATCAGCGATTTGGCTGAAGCGTGCTTTACCTGCAACTTCTGTCACAAGTGGATGGGTATGTGGATCCCAAGTCGCAACGATACCGCCCGCTTCTACAGATTCACCATCTTTCAACAAGATGCTTGCACCGTAAGGAAGTTTATAGCGCTCACGCTCACGACCTAAGTCATCCGCAATACCAATTTCACCTGAACGTGAAACTGAAACCAAGTGACCTTTGTTGTGTTCTACTGTTTTCACATTGTGGAAACGTACAGTACCTTTATTACGGACTTGAACACTGTTTGCAGCAGATGTTCGGCTCGCAGCACCACCGACGTGGAAGGTACGCATCGTTAACTGTGTACCTGGTTCACCGATTGACTGTGCAGCCATTACACCAACAGACTCACCTGGGTTCACCAAGTGACCACGTGCAAGATCACGGCCATAACAGCGCGCACATACACCGAAGGTAGATTCACATGCAATCACTGAACGTACTTTAACTTCATCGACACCCGCTTCTTCAAGCTGAGCAGCGATTTTCTCATCGATTAACGTACCACGTGGCAATACCACTTCATCATCAGATGCACGACGTACATCTTCAGCAGTTACACGACCCAATACACGATCGCGTAATGGTTCAATGACATCACCACCTTGAATAAATGGTGTCATCACTAAACCGCCAGCTGTACCACAATCAGGCTCAGTAATCACCAAATCTTGTGCTACATCGACTAGACGACGCGTTAAGTAACCAGAGTTTGCAGTTTTCAATGCAGTATCGGCCAAACCTTTACGTGCACCATGTGTTGAAATGAAGTACTGAAGTACAGTCAAGCCTTCACGGAAGTTTGCTTTAATCGGCGTTTCAATGATCGAACCATCTGGTTTCGCCATCAAACCACGCATACCAGCAAGCTGACGAATCTGCGCCGCACTACCACGGGCACCAGAGTCAGACATCATATAAATTGAGTTAAATGATTTCTGCTTTTCGTCAACACCGTCACGGTTTTTAACCGTAACAAAAGACAAGTTGTCCATCATTGCTTTGGCAACTTGGTCATTGGTACGTGCCCAAATATCGACAACCTTGTTGTAACGCTCACCAGCAGTTACGAAACCTTGCTCAAACTGTTGTTCGATTTCACGAACTTCTGTTTCAGCTTTATCGATAATCGTATACTTGGTTGGTGGAATCAACATGTCTTCCATACCGACTGATACACCTGAACGCGTCGCTTGACGGAAGCCCAAATACATCAATTGGTCAGCGAAGATAACAGTATCTTTCAAACCAAGTTTACGGTAGCAAGAGTTGATTAACTTAGAGATGTTTTTCTTGGTCATCTCAAGGTTAATCGATTCAAAGCTTAAACCTTGTGGAACAACTTCCCACAACAAGCAACGACCAGGCGTGGTATCAACAATAATGGTTTGTTGTTCACGTTGACCATTTTCATCGATCACTGTTTGATGTACACGTACTTTTACGCGTGCATGAATCGCAACTTGACCTGTTGCCAACGCACGGTTTACTTCGTGTGTATCAGCAAACATCATGCCTTCACCTTTGGCATTTACCGCATCACGTGTGATGTAGTAAAGACCCAAGACAACGTCCTGAGAAGGAACGATGATCGGCTCACCATTTGCAGGTGACAAGATGTTGTTGGTTGACATCATCAAGGCACGAGCTTCTAACTGTGCTTCAAGCGTCAATGGAACGTGTACCGCCATTTGGTCACCATCGAAGTCGGCGTTAAACGCAGCACATACGAGTGGGTGAAGACGGATCGCTTTACCTTCGATCAGAATAGGTTCAAATGCTTGAAGACCTAGACGGTGAAGTGTTGGCGCACGGTTCAACATCACTGGATGTTGACGAATTACAGATGCTAGAACGTCCCAAACTTCAGGTGTTTCACGCTCAACCATTTTCTTCGCAGCTTTAATGGTTGTTGCCTGACCTGATGCTTGTAATTTTGCGAAAATAAATGGCTTGAATAATTCAAGTGCCATTTTCTTCGGAAGACCACATTGGTGAAGACGTAAAGTAGGACCAACAGTAATTACCGAACGACCAGAATAGTCAACACGCTTACCGAGTAAGTTCTGACGGAAACGACCTTGCTTACCTTTGATCATATCTGCCAAAGATTTCAATGGACGTTTGTTCGAACCAGTAATCGCACGACCACGACGACCGTTGTCTAACAACGCATCGACAGACTCTTGCAACATACGTTTTTCGTTACGCACGATAATGTCTGGTGCTGATAGATCAAGTAGACGCTTCAAACGGTTGTTACGGTTAATCACACGACGATAAAGATCATTCAAGTCAGACGTCGCAAAACGACCACCTTCAAGTGGTACAAGTGGACGAAGATCTGGCGGAAGTACTGGAAGTACAGTTAACACCATCCATTCTGGCTTGTTGTTTGAATCTTTGAAAGCTTCCATCAATTTCAAACGCTTAGACGCTTTTTTAAGTTTCGTCTCAGAGGTTGTTTGAGGAATTTCTTCACGCAAACGTGCAATTTCAGCTTCAAGATCGATATCTTTCAATAGATCTTGGATTGCTTCAGCACCCATTTTTGCAGTGAATTCATCGCCATGTTCTTCAAGCGCATTGAAGTATTCTTCGTCTGTTAAAAGTTGATACTTTTCAAACGGAGTCATGCCTGGATCTGTCACAACATATGATTCAAAATACAATACGCGTTCGATGTCACGTAATGTCATATCAAGTAACAAACCGATACGGCTTGGCAATGATTTTAAGAACCAAATATGCGCAACTGGCGAAGCAAGATCAATGTGACCCATGCGCTCACGACGTACTTTAGCAGTCGTAACCTCGACGCCACATTTTTCACAAATGACGCCTTTATATTTCATACGCTTGTATTTGCCACACAAGCATTCGTAATCTTTAACTGGACCAAAGATCTTGGCACAGAACAAACCGTCACGTTCAGGTTTAAAAGTACGGTAATTAATGGTTTCTGGTTTTTTTACTTCACCGTGAGACCATGACTTAATCATTTCTGGTGACGCAAGACCAATACGGATACGGTCAAATTCAACAGGTGCATGACCTTCTGAATCCGTTTTCTTACGCATGATATCGAGCAAGTCTTTCAATTTTTTTCTCCGTGTGTCGGGGAGCTAAGCTCGCCCGACTGGGTCACAAATATTGTTTTTTAACTGAATAATCCTCCCTCAGTCCCTCCTTTTTCTAAGGAGGGAAGCCCCTACTCTTTCGAGTGGGAACTCCCCCTTTCATAAAGGGGGCTGAGGGGGGATTAATGGCTAATTAGTCACCATTTTTCAGTTCAATGTTGATACCTAAAGAACGGATCTCTTTGGTCAATACGTTGAACGATTCAGGCATACCCGGATCCATATAATGGTTACCATCTACAATATTCTTATAGATGCGAGTACGACCTTCGACGTCATCCGATTTCACAGTGAGCATTTCTTGGAGTGTATATGCTGCACCATATGCTTCAAGTGCCCAGACTTCCATCTCACCAAAACGCTGACCACCGAATTGTGCTTTACCACCAAGCGGCTGCTGTGTCACAAGCGAGTAAGAACCAGTTGAACGCGCATGCATTTTGTCATCAACCAAGTGGTTCAATTTGAGCATGTACATGTAACCCACAGTTACAGGACGGTCAAACTGTTCACCTGTACGGCCATCAAACAAAGTCTGTTGACCAGAACGCGGCAATTCAGCAAGTTCAAGTAATTCTTTAATTTGGCTTTCTTCAGCACCATCAAAAACTGGTGTCGCCAAAGGAACACCTGCACGTAAGTTACCTGCAAGCTTCAACACTTCTTCATCAGTTAAGCTATCAAGATCTTCTTGCTCGCCACCAACTTTGTTGTAAATCTTATCGAGGAACAAACGAAGTTCAGCAACGGTGCGTTGTTGTTGCAGCATCTTATCGATCTGTTCACCCAAACCTTTTGCCGCCAAGCCCAAATGGGTTTCAAGAATCTGACCCACGTTCATACGCGACGGTACACCCAATGGGTTCAATACGATGTCAACTGGTACACCATTGGCATCATGCGGCATATCTTCAACAGGTAAGATGTTAGAGACAACACCCTTGTTCCCGTGACGACCCGCCATCTTATCACCCGGTTGGATACGACGTTTCACTGCAAGGTAAACCTTAACAACTTTTAATACACCCGTTGTTAATTCATCACCTGTAGAGAGTTTGCGTTTCTTCTCGGCAAATTTCTCATCAATCTCGATACTCTTCTCTTTCAAGAATACCTGAATTTGAGTTAAACGTTCAGCAATTGCTTCATCTGTTGGTTGGATTTCTAACAAATCAACCAGCTCTAAACCAGACAACATATCTTCTGCAAGTTTATCGCCGCGCTTCGTTGTGCCGCCACCATTAGACTCTTTGCCTTTCAACAAGCGAACAATACGTTCACGTGCTGCTTCTTCAAAGATTTTGTATTCTTCTTTCAAATCTTTACGGTAAGCATCAAGCTGTGCTTTTTCAATCGCTTGTGCACGATCATCTTTTTCCAAGCCATCACGTGTGAAGACTTGAACATCGATCACTGTACCTTTGGTACCAGATGGAACGCGTAAAGATGAATCTTTTACATCAGCTGCTTTTTCACCAAAGATAGCGCGAAGTAATTTTTCTTCAGGTGTTAACTGTGTTTCACCTTTAGGGGTTACTTTACCAACAAGGATGTCACCTGCTGTAACTTCAGCACCGATATAAACAATACCAGACTCATCCAACTTAGAAAGCGCTGCTTCACCAACGTTAGGAATATCGGCAGTAATTTCTTCTGCACCTAATTTGGTATCACGTGCGACACATGACAATTCTTGGATATGAATCGAAGTTAAACGGTCTTCTTGAAGCACACGCTCTGAAAGTAAGATCGAGTCTTCGTAGTTATAACCGTTCCATGTCATGAATGCGACGCGCATGTTTTGACCAAGCGCAAGCTCACCCATATCAGTCGATGGACCATCAGCCAAGATATCACCACGCGCAACTTTGTCGCCCATGTTCACGATAACATTTTGGTTGATACAAGTATTTTGGTTCGAACGGGTATATTTGATCAGGTTGTAAATGTCTACACCTGCTTCACCAGCAATCATTTCATCTTCGTTTACACGAATAACGATACGTGACGCATCAACATACTCGATCGCACCACCACGGCCTGCGATCACACATACACCAGAGTCACGCGCTACGTTTGCTTCCATACCCGTACCAACAAGCGGCTTGTCCGCACGCAAAGTAGGAACGGCCTGACGTTGCATGTTTGAACCCATCAATGCACGGTTCGCATCATCGTGTTCAAGGAACGGAATCAATGACGCTGCAACAGAAACAACCTGCTGTGCAGATACGTCCATGTGAGTGACACGCTCAGGTGACATACGAACGAAATCACCCTGATGACGTACAGAAACCATTTCTTCAGTCAAAGTACCTTCTTTATCAACTGCTGAATCGGCCTGTGCAATAACAGTACCTACTTCTTCAATTGCAGATAAGTACTCAACCGCATCAGTAACACGACCATCTACAACTTTACGGTAAGGTGTTTCTAAGAAACCAAAGTTGTTTGTTTTTGCATAAACAGAAAGCGAGTTGATCAAACCGATGTTTGGACCCTCAGGCGTTTCAATTGGACAAACACGACCATAATGCGTTTGATGTACGTCACGAACCTCAAAGCCCGCACGTTCACGTGTTAAACCACCAGGCCCAAGCGCTGATACACGACGTTTGTGTGTAATTTCAGATAATGGGTTGTTTTGATCCATGAACTGAGACAATTGGCTTGAACCAAAGAATTCTTTGATTGCAGCAGCAACTGGTTTTGCGTTGATCAAATCCTGTGGAGACAGGTTATCCGCTTCAGCTTGGCTCAAACGCTCTTTAACAGCACGTTCAACACGTACCAAACCAACACGGAACTGGTTTTCTGTCATTTCACCAACAGAACGTACACGACGGTTACCCAAGTGATCGATATCATCGACTTCACCTTTACCGTTACGGATTTCAACCAATGTACGAAGTACATCAATGATATCGTCGTGCGATAAAATACCTTCAACTTCACGAGACTTTTGATCAGTACCGACTTCGTATGGACGACCCAAACGACGGTTAAACTTCATACGACCAACAGGCGACAAGTCATAACGCTCAGAAGAGAAGAATAAGTTATTAAATAAATTATCTGCAGCTTCTTTCGTCGGTGGCTCACCTGGACGCATTACTTTGTAGATTTCAACAAGTGCTTCTTCACGACCCGTTGTGGTATCTGCACGTAATGTATCAGCAATAAAAGAACCACGGTCGATATCGTTAGTAAATAGGATGTTAAATTGCTTAACACCACCTTCAGCTAACTTCACCATCACTTCATGGCTTAACAAGGTATTTGCAGCAATCACCTCACCATCTTTTAATGGGATATCTTCAGCGGTGATACGCTCATACAAATATTCATCAGGTACAGAAAGCTTAGCTAAATTAGCCGCTTCCATTTGACGTACGTGACGCGCATTAATACGTTTACCTTGCTCTACAATCACTTTGCCGTCATTGTCTGCAATATCAAACTGCGCCATTTCTCCGCGCAAGCGATCTGGAATAAGGTCAATTTGATAGCTACCCATATCAAGATATACAGGTACTTTTTCGTAGAACAAATTCAAAATTTGCGCATTGCTATAATTTAAAGCACGTAGAATCACAGTCGCCAACAATTTACGACGACGGTCAATACGTACAAACACAAGATCTTTTGCGTCAAATTCAAAGTCTAACCATGAACCACGGTAAGGGATAATACGTGCTGAGTACAACACTTTACCACTTGAGTGGGTTTTACCCTTGTCATGGTCAAAGAATACACCTGGCGAACGGTGTAACTGCGATACGATCACACGCTCAGTACCATTGATAACGAAAGTACCGTTATCGGTCATGAGTGGCATTTCACCCATGTACACTTCTTGCTCACGAACGTCTTTAATTGATTTCGTTTCACGATCTTTAATGATCAAACGAATTTTTACGCGCATTGGTGCTGCATAAGTCGAACCACGTAAAATACATTCACGCACGTCAAACTCAGGCTTACCAAGACTATACTCAACAAATTCTAAAGCAGCATTGCCAGAATAACTTTCAATAGGAAAAACTGAACGAAATGCGGCTTGGAGACCGATATCTTCGCGGTTCTTTGGAGTTTTGCCACCTTGTAAAAACGTACGGTACGAATCGACTTGAATCGAAAGTAAATACGGTGCTTCCATCACTTGGGGCAATTTACCAAAATTCTTACGGATCCGTTTCTTTTCGGTATATGAGTATGCCATCTGGAGTCCTCGGGAAGTAAACTAAGCCCGCCTGCAGAACGGGCCTAGAAGGATTACGCAGGCCGATATGGCCACCACTGTTTACAAATGCTGCAATTTTTAGTGGTATTAAAACGCTTAACAATATTTTTATAAGCAAAAAACATTGTTAAGCGTTTGATATTAGTCTTTTTATTGCAAAAACCCGCATTTTATATGCGAAACTAACAAAAAACGAGCCGATTATTGTAACGCAAAAAGGCTGATGACCCAAGAGCCATCAGCCATTTTTTGGAGCCGATTATCAAAAAAACCGACTCCCTACAGTATTACTTAAGTGTAACTGTAGCGCCAGCAGCTTCAAGCTTCTTCTTAAGCTCTTCGCCTTCTTCTTTAGAAACGCCTTCTTTAAGAACAGCAGGAGCGCCTTCAACAAGATCTTTCGCTTCTTTAAGACCAAGACCAGTCGCTTCACGTACTGCTTTAATTACCGCAACTTTGTTCGCGCCGAAAGAAGTCAACTCAACGTTGAATTCAGTTTGCTCTTCAGCAACAGCAGCAGCAGGACCAGCAGCTACAGCTACAGCAGCAGCAGATACGTTGAATTTTTCTTCGAAAGCAGAAATAAGTTCAACAAGCTCAAGAACAGTTTTTTCAGCAACTGCGTTTAGGATTTCTTCGTTTGTTAAAGCCATGAGAGTAACTCCAAATGGGTATTGAATGGTGTGAAAGTAGATTTAAACTTAAGCAGCTTCTGACTCGTTTTTCTCTTGAAGCGCTGTAAGTAAGCGACCCAATTTCGAAATAGGAGCTTGAAGAACAGAGGCAAGCATAGTAAGCGCTTTTTCTTGGTTCGGAAGATTTGCGATAACGCTAATGTCCGCACCTTGATAAACTTTGCCATCAAATGCGGCAGCCTTTAATTCAAATGCTTTATTAGTTTTAGCAAATTCTTCGAACAAGCGTGCAGCTGCACCCATATCGTCTTCAGAAGTTGAGAATGCTAAGATTGTTGGACCAACAAGGTCGTCATTCAAGATAGCGAATGGCGTATCTTGAAGAGCACGTTTAGCCAAAGTATTACGTACAACACGTGTAGCAACACCTAACTTACGAGCTTCAACACGGAGAGCAGTTAATTGCTCAACCGTTAAACCTTGGTAGTCAGCAACAACGGCAGCGAACGCTGTAGAAGCAATTTCACTTACTTCAGCAACGATCTGTTTTTTGTCTTCGATAAGAAGAGCCATTGTAAAACCTCCTAACGGTGATTTATGTACTCAAATGAGTACACTCCCAATTCGCAAGTCTTAATTCAGACTTACACGCGGAGGAGGAATAAATCACACCACCGCGTCTACTCAGACTGGATTTTTAAGAAGAATATTCGAAAATATTCCTCGCCTGAGGTCTTTGACGCTGATAAATATTTATTTATCAATTCAAAGTTTGCCTAAGTTTGCAAGTAGTCCGAAACCGGTTTCTCTTGCGTAATATTTGAAGCAGTGCTTCAAATATTACTCAGGGCTTTAAAATTCTTTTCTAAATTATTTAGAAATATTGCTTACGTCAACAATAAGACCAGGACCCATAGTAGAGCTCAAAGTGATCTTTTTAACGTATACGCCTTTAGATGTTGCAGGTTTTAACTTTTTCAAGTCTGCAACCAAAGCTTCAAGGTTTTGACGTACAGCTTCTTCGCTAAAGCCAAGTTGACCGATCGCAGCGTGGATAATACCCGCTTTGTCGACACGGTAACGTGCTTGACCAGATTTAGCGTTTTTAACTGCATTCGCAACATCAGGAGTCACTGTACCCACTTTAGGGTTTGGCATTAAGCCACGTGGACCAAGAATCGTACCAAGCTTACCTACAACACGCATAGCGTCAGGTGCAGCAATGACAACGTCAAAGTCAAGATTACCTTTCTGAATGCTTTCAGCTAAGTCTTCAAAACCAACGATATCAGCGCCTTCAGCTTTAGCAGCTTCAGCAGCAGCACCTTGTGCAAATACTGCAACACGTACAGTTTTACCAGTACCCGCAGGTAAAGTTGTCGCACCACGAACCACTTGATCAGATTTACGTGGATCAACCCCAAGGTTTACCGCAACATCTAGAGATTCTTTGAACTTAGCAGCTGGAAGGCTGTTGAGAACTTGTACTGCTTCTTCCAAAGTGTAAACTTTGTTTGCTTCTACAGCAGCAGCAATGGCTTTTTGACGTTTAGTTAACTTTGCCATGTCTTATAGCTCCACTTCCAAGCCCATAGAACGTGCAGAACCAGCAATGGTACGAACACGAGCGTCTAAATCAGCACCAGTTAAATCTGGTTCTTTAGTAGTCGCAATTTCTTCTAGTTGAGCACGAGTCAACTTACCCACTTTAGTTTTGTTAGGTACAGCTGAACCCTTTTGAATACCAGCAGCTTTCTTAAGAAGAATAGATGCAGGTGGAGTTTTCATGATGAAAGTGAACGACTTGTCGTTGTACACAGTAATCACGACAGGAATCGGCAAACCAACTTCAAGTTTTTGTGTAGCAGCATTGAATTCTTTACAGAATGCCATGATGTTTACACCACGTTGACCCAAAGCAGGACCAATTGGTGGAGATGGATTTGCTTTACCAGCTGGGACTTGCAGCTTGATATAGCCGTCAATCTTCTTAGCCATTAAAAATTACCTCTGGGTACAAACGCCGTTAGGCTCCCCAAAAATCAAGTAACGCCAAAGCATTACAACAACAATGCCCGACAAAATCGGGCGCTTTCCAACCAACTCAAATTAAATCGTTTTTTCGACTTGGCGAAACTCGAGTTCAACCTGAGTAGGTCGATTAAATACATTAATCGTCAACGTTAAACGTGACTTCTCGTATTGTACTTCCTCCACGACCCCTTTAAAGTCAGTGAACGGACCATCAATAACGAGTAATTCTTCACCTGGTTCAAACATCGTCTTAGGACGAGGTGCTTCACCAAGATTACGCACACGAGCAAGAATTGCATCTGCTTCACGCTGCGTGATTGGTGCTGGTTTTTCTGGTGTGCCACCAATAAAACCAAGAACCTTTGGACACTCTTTTACAATGTGCCAAGTATCATCATTCATTTCCATTTCGACTAACACATAGCCAGGAAAGAATTTACGTTCAGACTTGCGCTTCTTTCCGTCCTTCATTTCCACTACTTCTTCAGTAGGAACAAGAACTTCACCAAAGCTATCAGCTACTGTGCTACGTTGAATTCGTTCATTAAGTGAACGCATTACTTGTTTTTCAAAACCTGAATAGGCATGAATAATATACCAACGTTTCATTGCGCTCTTACCCGATAATTAACTTAATAAACCAGCCTAACCCATAATCAAAACACCACAATACGATTGCTGTTATGATTACAACCAAAAGCACTTGCCACGAGGTCGTGATCGTCTCTTGTTTTGTCGGCCAAGCCACTCGACGTAGTTCTATTCGCGCATCTTGCAATAAACGCACAAAGCCCTTACCTTGATGGGTGGCGTATAATAAACCTAAAGCGACGACGATACAAGCCAAAATTACCCCGATGCGCACCCAAATATCATTTGCGGGTGCCCAATGGGCTGGCAAATACTGATTTACCATTGCTGAACCAATCAATAAAGCTAGAGCAATCAACCATAAGACGACATCTAATGGAGAGCCCGAGCGCACAACTTCTGCAGCATTATTTCTTTGGGGAATTGGCGCGTCGCTTAATGCGTCACGCGATTTATCATTCGACATTTTTTTACTCGTCGTAGAATTCGCGACTTATTATATGACAACTTAGCCAGAATCAAGCTTTTTTATTTAAAAAAAGTGGCAGGTCAGGAGGGACTCGAACCCCCAACATTCGGTTTTGGAGACCGACGCTCTACCAATTGAACTACTGACCTATTATGCAAATCGAAAGCCGAAGCTTCCGATTTGAATCGCATATCGTATTATGCAGTTACTTTCGCAACAACACCAGCACCTACAGTACGACCACCTTCACGAATCGCAAAACGTAGACCTGGGTCCATTGCGATTGGGTGAATTAATTCTACTGACATTTCAACGTTGTCACCTGGCATAACCATTTCAACGCCGTCTTGTAATTGGATTGCGCCAGTTACGTCAGTTG